>JAFDAW010000195.1 GCA_019313605.1 Deltaproteobacteria bacterium | reverse complement strand
CAACATGAAATCGGTTTCGGAGCGCGCCCGACCGCGCAAGCGCTCGACCTCCTGCTTGAGGGCGCGCTTTTCGAGGGCCTTCTGGAATGCGAGCTCGAGTTCCTCGACCTCGAAAGGTTTGCGAAGGAAATCGGACGCACCTCGCCGCATGGCTTCGACGATGTTTCGCGCCTGCCCGTGACCCGAAAGCATTACGACGGGCACATCCGGCAAGCGCTGCTTGAGCTTCTCGAGGGTCTGGAGTCCGTCCATTCCGGGCAGGACCACGTCGAGCGTGATCAGGTCGGGTTGGGTGGTCTCCAGATTTTTCAAAGCCTCCTCGCCATCGGCCGCGGCGGTGACCTCGTACCCCTGTCGGGATACGAGCGCCTCCATGTAGTCTCGTACGCCCGGATCGTCGTCGATCACCAGGACCCGAAATCGGTCTGCCATTCAATCGCTCCCTGTATTGGCACGCGCTCTTCGCGCGATTCGCCTGGGTGCTTCGCTCTCACTCGAATCGATGCCGACCTCGAGCGGCGAATTGCACCAGCCGCCTCGAATCGCCTCCACCTGCAAAACCGATGGATTCGGATCCGATTCGAAGCTGGGGTAATATTGTGAAATAAATTTCCTTCGAAGGGAAGAAGTTTCTCTCCTGGGAACGATTTTTCCTATATCGGCAATTCGCTTTCATCTCGTATTCCAATCTTGGGAAAAATGAGTGATAATCGGCAATCCTTGGTCTATGTTGGGTCTAAACGCCCCCATGTGAATTCTGCCAACTTAAACTGTTGGTACGGCTTTACTCCAAAGCGCAACTAGCCGAAGTAGACTCCGAGAATTGGAGCGGGAACGCATGACGGACGAAAAGGCACTCTCCCTGGGTCGACGGCTACTCAACGGATGGATGGTGATCGCCGGGCGATTCGGTTCAGTACAGACGTTGATGATCCTGGTCATGATGTACGTGCTGCTGATCGGACCGGTCGGTCTCGTACTCGCGATCGGTCGAAATGACCCGTTGGCGAAACGGGGCTTGAGGGCGGCTGGCTCCGCGTGGCTCGACGCGGATACCGCAAAGCCGGATCTCGAGCGGGCCAAACTTCTCTCCTAGGTATCGGAACCCGGAGTCGCACTTGAACGTTCTCGGAATTTCCTGCTTCTATCACGATGCTGCAGCGGCCCTGCTCTGCGATGGCAAACTGGTCGCCGCCGCGCACGAGGAGCGATTTACCCGCAAGCGCCACGATCCCGACGTTCCGGTTCAGGCCGTGAAGTACTGCCTGCAGGAAGCCGGGCTTTCGATCGGCGACATCGATTACCTGGCGTTCTACGACAAGCCGTTCGTGAAATTCGAGCGGATCCTGATGACCTATCTCGCGACGTTTCCGCGCTCGCTTCCGTCGTTCAGCAAGTCGATCCCGATCTGGCTCAAGGAAAAACTCTGGGTCCCTCGCGTACTCCACGAGAAGCTCGGATTCGACGGTGAAGTGCTCTTCGCCGAGCACCACCAAAGCCACGCCGCGTCGGCTTTCCTGCCCTCCCCGTTCGAGGAATCCGCGATCCTCACCTGCGACGGCGTCGGCGAGTGGGCGACCACCACACAGGGCGTGGGGCACGGGAACCAGCTCGAACTGATCAAGGAAGTCCGCTTCCCCCACTCGCTGGGCCTGCTCTACAGCGCGTTCACCTACTACCTCGGATTCAAGGTCAACAGCGCCGAATACAAGGTGATGGGCGCGGCACCCTACGGTGACCCGAAGCACACCGACAAGATCTTCGACGAACTCGTCGATCTGCGCGAAGACGGCTCGTTCAAACTCAACATGAAATACTTCGCGTACGATTACGGCCTGACGATGACCAACCAAAAATTCGACGACCTTTTTGGTGAGCCGCGTCGCGAGTCGGAATCAGAGATGGAACAGTTTCACTGGGATATGGCGGCGAGCGTTCAGCGCGTGACCGAGGAGGTCATGCTCCGTATCGTGCGAGATCTCCACCAGAAGACCGGCATGAAGAACCTCTGCATGGCGGGTGGCGTTGCACTCAACTGCGTCTCCAACGGACGGATCATCCGCGAAGGCCCATTCGAAAATCTCTGGGTTCAACCGGCTGCGGGAGACGCGGGCGGCGCGCTCGGCGCGGCGCTCTTCGTCGACAACTGCGTGCTCGACAATCCTCGCAAGACCCGGATGGATCACGCCTTTTGGGGACCGAGTTTTTCCGACGACGCCATCCGGAGCTATCTCGACGCACGAGGGGCCCGTTACCGAACCCTGCCTCGCGACGAGATGATCGCCGAAACCGCGCGCCGCTTGAGCGACGATCAGGCGGTGGTCGGTTGGTTCCAGGGCCGCCTCGAATGGGGTCCGCGTTCCCTCGGAAGTCGCAGCATCATCGCCGATGCGCGCAACCAGGACAATTGGAAGCGGGTGAACCTGAAGATCAAATTTCGCGAGAGCTTCCGGCCCTTTGCACCCGCGGTCCTCGCCGAAAAGGCCTCCGAATGGTTCGACATCGATCGCGAGAGCCCCTACATGCTGCTCGTATGTCAGGTCCACGAAGGGAAGCGCATTCCCGCCGTGACCCATGTGGACGGCTCTGCGCGACTGCAAACCGTCACGCGGGATAGCCAACCCGAATTCTACGACCTGCTCTCGGCGTTCGACCAGCAAACGGATTGTCCGGTATTGATCAACACCTCGTTCAATGTCCGCGGAGAGCCGATCGTCTGCACACCCGACGATGCCTATCTCTGCTTCATGCGAACCCAGATGGACATTCTCGTCCTCGGCAATCAGATTTTGCTCAAAGAGGATCAGCCCGAACTGGTCGAAGACTTCGACTGGCGCGAGCGTTACGAACTGGATTGATTCAATGCGACGGTGCGGTCACCCGCACCGTCGTCGACAAGGAGACTTGGATGGCGCGTTCCACCGGAGGCTTTCGCGATCGGCTCTCGATCTTTGGTGAACTCTGGTCCTTCATGAAGGTCCGGAAGAAGTGGTGGCTGGGGCCGATCGTGTTCACGATCCTGTTGCTCTCGGTCTTGATCGTGCTCACAGAAGGCTCGGCAGTCGCGCCCTTCATCTACGCGCTCTTCTAGGAGCGCGGCCCAGCGGGCCCGCGCGACGACGCAAAAGCTTTGGCCGAAGGCCAACGCGCAGCTAGACGAACGGCTTTACTCGACGGGGGGTCGAGTTTGAGATGGGCGAAGTGACGACGGACGCGATGGGGGGGCTCGCGCGCGATGCACGCGAGCGTCGAACGTCGATCCTCTATGCGGGGGGCGCCAGCGCCCTCGCGTTCGGAATCTTCGGCCCGATCCTCTACTACATGGTCCAGCACTGGCGCGCGGTCGACGATTACTCGCACGGCTTCCTCGTCGTCCCGCTCTCGCTCTACTTCGCGTGGGAGCGCCGGGGCGACCTTCAGCGCGCAACCATCCGGCCTTCCTGGTGGGGCTTGCTCCCGCTCGCACTCGGGTCTCTCGCTTTGATGATCGGTCGGCTCGGCGTCGAACTGACCGCGATGCGCGTCTCCTTCGTGCTCACACTCATCGGTCTCCAGATCCTCCTGCTCGGTCGCGAAGTCTTTCGAATCCTGGCGTTCCCCCTGATCTTCCTGTTCTTCATGGTGCCACTACCACAAAGCTTCGTGAACGTGGTCGCGTTCCCCCTACAACTGATCGCGGCGGACTTTGCGGTCGAGACGCTGCACCTTCTGCACATCCCGGCCCTCCGAGAGGGAAACATCATTCACCTGGCGAATACCCAGCTCTTCGTCGCAGAAGCCTGCGCGGGTTTGCGCTCGCTGATGGCGCTCGGAACGTTGGCCGTGGTGTTCGCTTACTTCTTCCGGAAGAACCCGATTGAGCGCGCCATCATCGTGGCCTCGGCCATCCCCATCGCAATCTGCGTCAACGCGTTCCGGGTTGCGCTCACCGGCATCCTCTCGCATCGCATGGGCGCTGCCGCAGCCCAGGGTCTGATCCACCAGACGGAGGGATTCGTCACTTTCGGTCTGGCGTTCGGACTGCTGCTCGTCGCAGCGTGGTTGCTTTCGGTGTTCTGGCCGCGCCGTTGGAGATTTCCGCGCAGCAAGGTGCAGCGATGATCAAATTGTGCGTCGCATTGGCGTTTCTGGGATTCAACTTCTACACCTACCACTACCTCGCGACCGACCCGGTTTTCCCGGACCGAGAACACTTCGAAGATTTCCCCGATCGGCTGGAAAACTGGAGCTGCGCCGAACGCGAGACGATGGATGACACAGTCCTCGCCAATCTCGGCGTGAGCGATTATCTACTCTGCAACTTCAAAAATCCGGACTTCAGCGGCATCGTGGGCGTCTACGTGGGCTACCACGCCAGCCAGATTCGCGAAGAGGGGGGCGGCCCCGGAGGCAACCCGATTCATCCACCCGCCCACTGCCTGCCGGGATCGGGTTGGGACATCATCGACAACCGCCTGGTGGAACTCGACTTGCCCGGCCTCCCCCAGTCTCCCGCAATGGTGAGGCGGCTGGTGATCGCGCGCGGTGATTACCGACAACTCGTCTACTACTGGTACCAGAGCCGTGGGCGCGTGGTCTCGCAGGACTGGCAAAAGATCCTCTACGTCGGCTTCGACCGTGCCGTTCGAAATCGCACCGACGGCGCGCTGGTGCGCTTCACCGTGCCGATTCTGCTCAAAGACGAAGCCGCCGCAGAGGCGGGTTTCTACGAACTCGCGCCCCAGATCCTGGCAAGGCTACCGGCCTATGTCCCCGAATAACGCAATCCCCGTAGGGCTCGCGCGAACGGATCCCACCTACTCGGGTTTGAAGCCACCCTATGGCCCTGGCAAGGCCTTCCCGGAACTCGCCGACCTGCTCGGCGATGCGGGTGCCGACGAACCGTCCAACCACGTCTACGCTGCGGTTCGGGCCGCCCTCTGGAGTCTCGGGCTCGACGCAGAAAATTTCGGCAGCACCGATTGGAATCCGCTCGGCAGCCTGACCCCGCGCGGAAGCCACATCGTCCTCAAGCCGAACTTCATCCGACACTGGAATCCCAAGGCCGACACGCGCTCGGGTCACGCCAGCATCGAATCCGTGATCACCCATGGCACAGTACTGCGCGCAGTGGCCGATTACGCATTTCTCGCCGCGGGCGTCGAGGGCTCCGTCACCATCGCCGAGGCACCCCAACACGATTGCGACTTCGAGAAGATCCGCGAGATTGCGGGCCTCGACGAGCTCGTTCGCTTCTACGACGAGCAGCTCGGACGCGAACTCGAGATCATCGATCTTCGGCGCGAATCCGTCACATATCGCGACGCGGTCATCAGCGAGCGCCACCCACTTCCGGGCGATCCGCGTGGCTACCGGATGATCGACTTGGGTTCGAACAGCGCATTCGAGGGATCCGGCCTCGACCCCCAACGTCTTCGCGGCGCCGACTATGATCCGGGACCGACCGTAGAGCACCATCGCGATGGACGAAACGAGTACCTGCTCTCGGAAACCGTTCTCTCTGCCGACCTCATCGTGAATCTGCCCAAGCTCAAG
>JAFDAW010000194.1 GCA_019313605.1 Deltaproteobacteria bacterium | reverse complement strand
CGCCACGATCTACACGACCTTCTCGCCGTGCCTGATGTGCACGAAGATGATCATCAACTCCGGGATCACCGTGGTCGTCTACAACGCCAGCTATCCGCTCGGCGAGATCTCGCTGGACCTGCTGCGCGAGGCCGGCGTCAAGGTGCGACAGGTCAGCCTGCCCGAGGACTGAGCGGGTGGAGTTTCCGCTTTACGCGGGGGCGCTCCGCGCAATGTCGGGTTCGACGTAGATTACCTGGGCGATTGGCGTCTGACTTCGGATCGCGGACTCGAGATCGTCGATCGCCGCCGCGAGGCCGGCCACGTCGAGGTCGGCATCGAAATCCACCTTGATGGCTACGAGTAACTCCTCCGGGCCCAGGTGAAGGGTTCGCATGTGGATCAATTTACGAACCGCGGGAAACTCTTCGATCGTGCGCCGAATCGCGCCTTGGATCTCCTTCTCAGCGGATTCGCCGATCAGCAGACTCTTCATTTCGATGGCCAGGACGACTGCGATCACGCCGAGTAGCGCGCCGATCGCAATACTTCCCATCGCGTCGAAGCGGGGGTCATCCAATACCGTAGCCAGGCTGACACCGACCAGTGCGAATACGAGGCCGAGCAGTGCGCCGAGATCTTCCAGCAGGACGACGGGCAACTCGGGGCTCTTCGAGCGGCGGATGAAGGACCACCAGCTCTTGCTGCCGCGGAGCGGCTGCGCGGCGACGATTGCGGTGCGAAACGACCAGCTCTCGAGTGCGATCGCCAATACGAGGACGCCGATTGCGACCGCAGGCGATACGAGTTCGTGGGGGTGGCGGAGCTTGTCGATGCCCTCGTAGATCGCGAAGAACGAACCCAGCGAGAAGAGCACCATCGAGACGACGAACGCCCAGAAGTAGCGCTCTCTCCCGTACCCGAACGGATGCTCGCGAGTCGCTTCGCGTTTTGCGCGGGCGGTTCCGAGGATCAGCAGTCCCTGGTTGCCCGTATCCGCGAGCGAATGGACGGCCTCGGCGAGCATCGAAGCGGCACCGGTGATGATAAAAGCCACGAGTTTCGCACTGGCGATCCCGAGGTTCGCCAGGAACGCAGCCACGATCGCGCGGCGGCTTCCATCTTCCTGCATCGCGTTCTTCTCCGAGATCTCTGTGAGTCAGCGCCAATCAGCGGCTCGAGTTGAGGCTACCACTCTCCTGTGTTCGGCATCGATCGCCAGGGTTCCTGTTCGGGCAGTGGATCGCCGTTCTGGAGCAACTCGATCGAAATGTTGTCCGGCGAGCGGACGAACGCCATGTGGCCATCTCGGGGCGGGCGGTTGATGGTGACTCCGGCATCCATCAGGCGCTGACAGGTCGCGTAGATGTCGTCGACCGCGTAGGCGAGGTGGCCAAAGTTCCGGCCGCCCGGGTAGGGCTCCGGATCCCAGTTGTAGGTGAGTTCGACCTGGGCGGATTCGTCTCCGGGCGCGGCGAGGAAGATCAGCGTGAACCGGCCGGATTCGACATCGACGCGGTGGGTCTCCACGAGGCCGAGCTGGGCGCAGTAGAACTCGAGCGACGCGTTGAGGTCTGTGACGCGAACCATCGTGTGCAGGTATTTCACGTTTGCTGCCTCCTCGGACGGGTAGGGGGTGCTCGCAGGCTCGGCTGGCGAATCCTTCGGATTCGCTTTGCGGCGTCACGCGCCCCTCACGGGCCGCGCTCCTGGCCGAGAGGGTAGCGACTCCGGCCGCGCGAAAACCCAATCAAACGCCGTACCGGAAATTTGCATCGGCGGGATCAAGAGCGGCTCGATACACTCAGCCGCGATGAAGATCCGATTCTGGGGAACGAGAGGTTCGATCGCAGCACCCGGGCCCGCCACGATCCGCTATGGGGGCAACACCTCGTGCGTCGAACTGCGCGCGGCGGACGGAACGCTGATCGTCATCGATTGCGGAACGGGCGCGTACGGGCTCGGTAAAGAGCTGGCGCAGAGCGGCGAACCCGTGATCGGAAACCTGCTGATCGGCCACACCCATTGGGACCACATCCAGGGATTTCCGTTCTTTGATCCGCTCTTCATCGAGCGCTCGAAATGGACGGTGTACGCCCCGGGTGGCGGCGATCGGCGTCTGCAGGCCGCACTCGCCGGGCAGATGGCCTACGAGTACTCGCCCATCAATCTGGATTCCCTGATGGCTGAACTCAGCTACCTCGATTTGACGGAGGGGGTGTTCGAGGTCGGCTCGATTCGCGTGACCACGCAGTATCTGAACCACCCTGCGCTCACACTCGGCTTTCGTTTCGAAGTCGATGGTGCCACCCTGATCTACGCCTGCGATCACGAGCCGCACTCGCTGCATCCGCTCGACGCGCCCGCGGGTGCCGAGCCCATCCACCACGAAGACCGGCGCCACGTGAAGTTTCTCGCGGGTGCCGATCTCATCATTCACGACGCGCAGTACACGCTGGCTGATTTTCCCGTCAAGTTGGGTTGGGGGCATACGCCGCTCGAGAGGGCGGTCGACTACGCGATTCGAGCCCGCACCAAGCGTCTGATCTTCACCCACCACGACCCCGATCGCGACGACGATGCGGTCGATGCGTTGACCGTGGCGGCCCGCGAGCGGGCATCCACCGCTTCTTATACGCCGGAGATCGACGCCGCCGCGGAGGGAATGATCGTCGAACTCGAGGGTGACAAAGAAGTGCACCGCGGCTCGCCGGGCTCCGATTCATCGGCGTTGCTCTCGGTATCGGGACGCGGACCGGCCACCGTATTGATCGTCGATGACGACCCCGACATGGTGATCCTGCTCGAGACCACGCTGCGCGCGGATGGGATCCGGGTCATCACCGCGGCCGATGGAGAGACGGCGCTGAAACAAGTTCGGGAGAAGCGCCCCTCGCTGGTTCTGTTGGACATGCAGCTGCCGGACGTCGACGGCATGAAGGTGTGCAAGACGCTGCGCGACGAGACCGATCCCGGGGTGCGGGACATCCCCATCTTGATTCTGACCGGACTGAAGTTGACGGAGGCGGACATCGTCGACGCCTTCGTGGCGGGCGCGACCGACTACCTCACCAAACCGATCAAGCCCACCACGGTCCGCTCGCGGGTGCGAGGCTGGCTGCTGCGGACGGCGGCGCCCTGATCCTCGATCGGGCAACCCTTCAAGTAGATTCTCAAGGTTTGTCGCCCGGGGAAAGGTGCCCTCGGATCTCGGCCACGGCGGCATCGATGTCGCGCCAACGCGCGCCGGCCGCGTCTTCCGGGGCGACCTCGCGCAGTGCGTCGTCGATCTTTCCGAGTTCGGCTCCGATGTCTCCGAGCCCATAGGAGCCCGCGGTTCCCGCCAGTCGGTGCGAGATTTCGCGAGCCTGACGGAATGCCGCGTCTCCGTCCGGTTCGCGCGCAGCGCCCAGGCGCTCGGTCAACTCGTCGAGCTGCTGGGGCAGCTTCTCTCGATACGAAACGCGCAGGCCACGGAGCGCCTCGTCCATCCGCTCGGACGGCTGGGTGCTTCCTCGCTCGATGATTCGTTGAACCTCGCCCGCGAGCTGGTCCGGGTCGTAGGGCTTGCGCAGGAAGCCCGCGAGTCCCTCGTCGGTGAACCGCTGGGCGGCTTCGTCGGGTGCGAAACCCGTAGACAGCAGCACCTTCACGTCGTGCCGGATTGCGCGCAGTGCGCGGTAGGTCTCCTCGCCACTCATGCCCGGCATCAACATGTCGAGCAGGACGAGATCGATCTGTTCGCTGCGCTCTTCGAAGATCTGGATCGCCGCGGCGCCGCTGTTGGCGAGCAGGACCGAGTACCCGTAACTCTCGAGCGATACGTAGACGGCTTGAAGGATGTAATCGTCGTCGTCGACGACCAGGATGACGCCGTGCCCGGAGAGGTCGGTGACCGGGCGCTCCGCGGGTGGGCGAACGATCTGGCCCGAAGCGGGGAACACGACGCGGAAGCTCGTGCCTTCGCCCAAGCGCGACGTCACCTGGATGCCGCCCTTGTGGCGGTGAATGATGCCGAGGCTCGCCGCCAGACCGAGGCCCCGGCCGGCCGACTTCGTGGTGAAGAACGGATCGAATATCCGCTCGATCGTTTCGGCATCCATTCCCGAGCCGTTGTCGACCACGTCGAGCGCGACACAGCGACCGGGTTTCAACGAACTGCCGGGCACAAATTCGCGAAGGTCATCCTCGCTGAGGTCGATGGCCTGCGTTCGGATCTGCACCTCGACCCCACCCTCACCCGATTCCGAAGCGTTGCCGATCAGGTTCATCAGGACCTGTTGGATCTGGATCGGGTCGGCGAGGATCGCGGGAAGGTCCTCCGCGAGTTGAAAATCCAGATTCGCACGCGTCCTTGCGGAGGTTTCGAGCAGGTCCTGGATTTCACGCACTTCAGCCGTGAGGTCTCTGGCGAGAACCTGAAACTGGCCGCGTCCCGCGTAGGCGAGCAACTGCCCGGTGAGGTGCGCGGCGAGCTTGGAGCCGCGGACGATTTCGCTCAGGTGCTGCTGGGCGCTGTCGTTCGCCGCGAGTTTGCGTCGAGCGGTGCCAGCGTTGCTGAGGATGCCCGTCAAGAGATTGTTGAAGTCGTGGGCGATCCCGCCCGCCAGAACGTTCAAGCTCTCGAGTCTCTGGGTGTATTCCAGTTTGTCTTCGAGTGCGCGCCGCTCGGCGAGTTCGGCGGCCCGGATCGGGAGGTTGCGGCGGATGGATCGAATGACCACGGCCCACATGACCAGCAGCACCGAGCCCGCGAAGATCGAGAGTGCGATCGCGGTTTCCATGCGCTCTTGGGAGGAGTCGAGGTCTCCTCGCAGATAGGCGTCGAGTGCTCTCGCCAACTCGGCGACGTTTGCGTCGTCGCGATGGGCCTCGAGCTCGGTGAGTGACACGATCAGGCGATGCAGCTGCTCCTGCTGAATGCTGGCGTGCTGGAAGGTTTGATGCGGTCCCCAGAGATTCCAACCGATCAGCAGGACACACACGAAGGTCGCGATCATCCCGAGGGCGAGGGTGCGGGAGAGATCGCCTTCGAAGAATCGGCGAAGGGGATTGGGGCGAGATTGGTTGGAATCGGGCACGGGGTTTCCGGACCGTCAGCGAGTCCCGGTGCGTGTTCGCACCGCGACTGCGGTCTCGCCGCTCGGTTCGCTCATCGCCCCGGATCCCCCACCGTCGAATGGCTACCCGAGCAGTATACCGACCTGAGCCCGCGCTCCGGCGCCTACCCGTTCAGCGGCGCCAGGCTCTGGGGACGCTGTCGCGATTGGCCTCGCGTTCGAGTGCGTTGAGGCGCGCTTCGAGCTCGACGTGTTTCTGCTCGAGTTCTTCGCGGCGCGTATCGTTCAAACCCTCTCTATTGCGGAGATATGTCTCCAATTGTTCGAGTGGTCCTCGAACTTCCTGAAAGCGCCTCCGCCAGTGGCCTTCGCCCTGGTTCGGCGCAGCTGGCACGTGGTTTCGCTCCAGCGTGATGACGGTTTCGCTCCAGCGTGATGACGTTCGCAGCCGGGTCGACGCCGTAGTTGAATTGATTGAAGAAGGCCCCCCCGAGCAGGCCGATGTTCATGGTCGGATTCAAGGTCGCCATCAGACCCTCGACGCGGGCACCGGCCAGTTCCACAGAGGCGAGCCGGACGAGTGGAAGTTGGATCTTTCCGTTCGCGGTCTGCATCGTGATCCGCTGTGTGTTTGGACCGACCGAAATGCCGAGTCGGGTCGCGGCTGAAGCGGGCAGGGAAACCCCGCTTGCACCGGTGTCGATGAGGAATGGGATCTCGACGTGACCGTTGACGATCGCCGTGACGCGCATCAGGCTGCCATCGGCGACAAACGGAACCCGGTATTTCCCGCTTGCCCTCGATCCCGGGTGATTGGCGCCCTTGGTGTAGGTCTGGAAGATCCCGTCGCTCTTGGCGGCGCTTTCTGCGAGCGCTTGCTTGCGGTGTTGGGGCGGTACCTGCTGAATGCTCTGCGCGAAGTGGAGGTTTCCAGCTTCGTCGGTCCAGCGGAATATTTCGGCTGAGGCGTCGCTGGTTTGCAGCAACAACGCCAGTAGACAGATCGCCCAGCGGCGCATTGAGGGCCTCCTTAACGCTCCTCATTGAATCGGCAGACAGGCGGGTGTCTTGAAGACAGAAAACGCCTAGTTGCGTGTGAGTTGCGCAGGATCTTCCGGTGGAGTGCAGGTGATCGGCGGATCGCGGTCAGTGAGCAGCGAAGGCCACGCGAAACGGGCCCTGGCGATTCTCGATCACTCCGATGTGACTTCGATCGAGCCGGGCTCTCCGGGTACGAGTTCGCCGATCACCGCTCGGGCGGGCGCGTGGTTGCGCTCCAATTCGACGATCAAGGTGGACTCCAGATCCGGTGGCACTGCGATGAGTAGGCCAC
>JAFDAW010000193.1 GCA_019313605.1 Deltaproteobacteria bacterium | reverse complement strand
CACATCGGCGGCTTCCTGCGGCACGTCGCCGACGCGAATCATTCTTCGAAGCCGATGCAGCACGATTCCGGAGACCGTGTAGACCATTGCGGTATGGCATGCGATCGGAATCACATAGCGCGCGGTTTCGATCGCCCGCTTCGCGGCTTCCTTCGAAAGGTCTCTTCCGCAGGCGGTCGATTTGCGAGCGGTCAGCCGCCAGAGATCCGAGAGTGCACGCTGAGTGATCGGCGTCAATCGATCTGTCAGTTCGCGGTAGGCGCTCCAGGATCGCTCGATCGACGCGCAGAAGATCTCGCGTCCGCGCCCCTGCAGGGTAGGTGGAATGTGGGCGGTGATCTCGTTCAGCTTGACGTAGCGTTGGCTCTGCTGCTCGGTGTTGTAGAAGGGAAAGCCGTGCAGAAACGCCCAGACGAGTTGCCGCGAAATCCCAGAAAGTCCGAATTCGAAGGTGGCGTGTTGATACACGGTGTGGTGACCACCTTCGAAACACAGCGGCCCGATGTTTTCGCGCTGCTGCTCGGTCACCTCGTCGGATTCGATAACGCGCGACGAATAACAAGTGCGCGCTGCCGAAATCGCATCGTTGTAAGGATCGTTGAACCAGCTGCGAAGATGGACCTCAGGCCCGCTATCGATGATCGTCACAGTCCCCCCGGACCGTCTACTCTGGCAGAGAGGCACCGTCGGAGCAACGATATCGGCGGTGGGCAATCTTTTTCCCAAATTGGGCTCGGCCGCTGGACGGCGGAGTGCAGGCGGCGCAATCTGGCCTCGGGCGCGAGGGGCGATTTGAGCGCGATCTCACCGGCTTGAGACGCTTTTTGCACAACCGGATCGGTTGGCATGGCACTTGCGCTACTCGGATCGGACCCGTGCGCGCGCAGCCTGGCCCAACAACGAAAAGCGCAAGAGCAAAAGAGCCGTTCAATGACCACCCTCTGGATCGTCCATCGCGACCCGCTGCTGCGTTCAGCACTCATCCGGGCTGCCGGGGCTCCCGAAGACGCCATTTGTGGCGCTCCTGGAGATCCGATCTTCGGCGCGGCACCGCTGGCCGACGTCGTGCTGCTCGGCCTGGGCGGGGATCTCGAGGCCGAGCTGGAATTCGCCCATCGGGCCGCGATGCGCGCGCCCGACGCGCACTGGATCCTGGTGCCCGAGCGCAACCTGATCGACGCAGCCCGCGAGCGATTCGACAGGATCGACGCATCGATCCTGAGCTATCCACCCGACGCCCGCGCGCTGCGCGCACAAATCAGACTGGGCGGCCCGGGCGCAGCAGGACCGAGCGGCCGCGGTCCAATTCCGCTTTCGCAGCGCTCGACCCGTGACTCCATCGCACAGCGTTTCGCCCGCTGGTTTGCGGATCTCGCATTGCCCGAGTTGCTGCGCGCGCTGAATCCCCACCTGAGAGACATCCCGCTGTTGATCCTGGGTGAAGAGGGAACCGGGAAGGGGCTGTTGGCCCACTACGTCCACCGCTTTGGTGGCGACCCGGGCAGTGGCTTCGCCCACGTCCCCTGCGAAGCGGGGATGTCTGTCGCCTCGCTGCGGGTGGCATTCTCCGACGCCATCGGCGACGCGACGAACCGCTGTACGGTCTGGCTGGAAGGCGTCGATCAGCTTCCGGCAGCAACCCAGCGCCAGCTCGCGCGCTGGATCGAATTCGGCCCGCTCCCGCAGGCCGCGCGCACCCGCGTCGTGCGCTGGCTCGGCACCAGCGGCGACGAGCCCACGATCGGATCTGCGAGCACGCTGGATCCGGTGCTGCGCGACGCGCTGGGTGGGATCGCGCTGCGCATTCCAACCCTGCGCGAGCACCCCGAGCGAATCGCCGCATTTGTGAGGGATACGACCCTCGCCTGGTGCAGCGCGCGGCAGCAGCGGCCCCGGCATTTTGCGGAGGATGCGCTGACCGTCCTCGCCGAGTACCCCTGGCCGCACAATCTGCGCGAACTCGAAGCCGTCGTGGTCCAAACGCTCGCTGCGAGCGGAGCGGAACTGATCCGAGCCGATGACCTTCAATACGACGGCATCGCGTTCGCACCTCTCGACGCGAGCCAGGTCGGGACGCTGATCGATGCCGACCCCGGCGACGAGGGCACCCCCGGTGCAGACGCGCGGCACGTCCCGCCCGCAGCGCCCCGCACTCCAGAAGCGGGTGCCGTGCCAGAAACTCAAGCGGCAGCTGCGAGCGATTCGCGCGAAGCGAACCCGTCCATCCAGCCCCTCGTCGCGGCGATCGCACACGAAATGCGCAACCCGCTTTCCACGATACGCACCTTCGCAGAGCTGTTGCCCAGCCGGTACGACGATCCTGAATTCCGTTCGCGCTTCACTGAACTGGTCGGTCAGGACACACGCCGCATCGAAGCCGTCATCGGGCGACTGATGGAACTCGCAGCGCTCGAAGCGCCCAAGATCGAGGAGGTAGACCTCTCGGCACTGCTGGAAGAGATCCTCTCCGAGCGAACCGAGCGGATACGAGATCGCAACCTGCTCGTCCTCAAGGAGTTGGACGAACAACACACCACCGCGGTTGGCGATGCCGAACAGCTGCGGCTCGCGTTGGAGTCGCTGATCGACAAGAGCCTGGATCTCGCCCCGGAGGGCGGCGACGTCTTCATCGCCTCGCGCCGCCACCCGGCCGGACTGGACGGCGGAGCCACCGTGCGCGTGCTCGTTCGCTTTGGCAACCACGACGGTTCGCAAACCGGGACGCGCTTCCCCGGGACCTCGCCCGCCGAAAACGCATTGGACTACGCGATCGCCGCGGCGATCATCCGCGCCCAGGGCGGCAGCTTCGCGATCGATCCCGGCGAGGGCCACGAAACCGTCCTGCTGATCGATATCCCCGCCTGATCCCCGTCTGATACTCTTCCGCATCGATGCCTTGCGTGTTGGTAGTAGACGATGAACCGGGGGTGCGCGAATCGCTGCGCATGCTCTTCAAGGGCGACTGCGAAGTCGCGACTGCGGGTTCGGTCGAAGAGGCCGAGCGAATTCTGCAAGAGTCGACTCCCGACCTGATTCTGTTGGACCTGGTCATGCCGGGGCGCAGCGGTCTCGACCTGCTCGCATCGCTCGCTGAGGAAGTCGATCCCCCGCCCGTCGTCGTGCTGACCGCCACCAAGACCGTCAATACCGCGGTCGAAGCGATGAAGCGCGGGGCCGTCGACTACATCACCAAGCCGTTCGAAGTGGAGGCGCTGCGGATCAAGGTCCGCAAGTTGCTCGAGCGGCGCGAGCTCGAACGCGAGGTGGTGCGGCTGCGCGCGGAAGTCGACGAGCGGGAACGCTTGGGCGGACTTGTCGGCGCGAGCCCCCCGATGCGGGAACTCTTTCAGACGATTCGCAGGATCGCGGCTTCCCGAGCGACGGTTCTGCTTCAGGGCGAGAGCGGTACCGGCAAGGAACTCGTCGCTCGCGCGATCCACGACCTGGGTCAGCGCGCCGATCAGCCCTTCGTGGCCGTCAACTGCGCGGCGCTTCCGGATCAATTGATCGAAAGCGAGCTCTTCGGCCACGAGCGCGGCGCTTTTACCGACGCCCGTGATCGGCGCATCGGAAAATTCGAAACCGCGGTGGGCGGGACCCTCTTCCTCGACGAAATCGGTGAACTCGGGATTGGCGTCCAGGCGAAGCTGTTGCGCGCTTTACAGGAAAAGCAGATCGAACGGCTGGGCGGATCGGCGCCCATCGAGGTCGACGTGCGCGTCGTCGCGGCTACGAATCGAGATCTGGAGGCGGACGTCGCCGCAGGGCGCTTCCGCGCGGACCTCTTCTATCGCGTCAATGTCGTTCCGATCGTGCTGCCGGCACTCGCGGAGCGGCGCGAGGACATCCGCCGCCTCGCGGAACACTTTCTCGCCGCCGCGCGGGCGGACGCCAATCGCGGACCCGCCCGGATCGCGCGCGACGCGATCGCCGCGCTCGAGCGCTACGCGTGGCCGGGCAATGTGCGGGAGCTCGAGAACGCGATCGCACGCGCAGTCGCGCTCGCAGAAGGCGAGGTGCTGGAGATCGCAGATCTGCCGCCAGCCATCGTGCGCGCCAGCGAACTCGAGACGTTGGGGGATTCAGTGCGGACCGGGCAGCTCGGTTTCGAAACGGCGCTGGGCAACTTCGAGAAGACGCTGATCGTCGAAGCGCTCTCGCGCGCCGACGGCAACCAGACGCGAGCCGCCGAACAGCTCCAGATCACGCGCCGCGCGCTCAAACTCAAGATGGACCGCTACGGCATCGCGGCGAGCTGAAACCGGCTCAGCTGCGCGCAGAGCGTGTTCTGATACTGCTTCGGGTGTTCGGTTCCGAACACCTTCATTTCCCATTTAAAATCAATGAAGTCTAGATCCATAGCTCGAATGGTGTTCGGATCCGAACGCTCTTCGAGTGCTCGGCGATGACCGATTCGCCTCTCGACATATTCTAATTCATAAACAATTTCAAGTGGTTAAACGAATAAATGCACACTGTGCCGATTTTGGCACGTCGCTTGCGATTCAGGTCCGTGCAGGCCAACACAGGAGGTCCCCCAATGACCGACAACCAGACACCGGAAACCATCCTGATCGTCGACGACGAGCGCGGACCGCGGGAATCCCTGCGGATGATCCTGGCTTCGAACCACCGGGTCCTTCAAGCGAGCAGCGGCGCCGAGGCCCTCGAACTGATCCGCAGCGATCACGTCGACCTGATCACCCTCGATCTCAACATGCCCGGAATGCACGGCCAGGAGCTGATGCGAACCGTGCGGAGTGAATTCCCCCATATCGAAATCGTGATCATCACGGGCTGCGGGAGCATCGAAAGCGCGGCCGAAGGGATTCGCGCGGGTATCTGCGACTACATCCAGAAGCCCTTCGATGTGGTGCAGGTCAGCGCAGCCGTGGGTCGAGCGCTGGCCCGAAAACACGCGCGGGGCCGATTGACTGAATTTCTCGAAGCGCTCGGCGGCGTGGTCGGACACGATCGCGGCGCCCAGGCGATTTTGAAGGACATCCAGTGCAGCGAAAAGCTTCGCGCGCAAGTGGGCGTAGTTTTTCCGGATTCGAGCGAGCACGGTGAAGAGAACGCGAGCGACGGGCCGCACACGATGGCGTTTCTCGAAGTTCTCGCGGAGACGATCGAAGTCAAGGATCGCTTCATGCGCGGCCACGCACGGCGCGTTTCGTTCTACGCGAGCCTGCTCGCGGAGCGACTGTCTCTCGATCCCGACGCGTTGGAAGAGGTCCGCGTCGCCGCGTTTCTACACGATCTCGGAAAGGTCGGCGTACCGACGGATCTACTGCTTCGGGCGGGGTCACTCGACGCGGCCGAGCGCGCACTCGTCGAGCAGCATCCGGCCATCGGCGCGCGGCTCGTCAAGCCGCTCGCGATTCCGAACGCGATCGCCTCGGCGATCCAACACCACCACGAATGGTGGGACGGAACGGGTTACCCGGACGGGCTGAAGGGGGAAGAGATCCCTCGGACGTCGCGCATCATCGCGGTCGTCGACGCGTTCGACGCGATGAGCAGCGAGCGGCCGTATCGTCGAGCGCTCGTGCGCGAAGCGGCCGTCGACGA
>JAFDAW010000192.1 GCA_019313605.1 Deltaproteobacteria bacterium | reverse complement strand
TGCTCGCCGAGGAGCTGCCCCGCTACATCGAAGATACGAAGATCGTGCGCGAAGCCTATGAGGCCCGCCTGAGTCGCATCGCCAGTTCTCCGACGGGGTAGTCACCGAGCGAGCGCGGGCGAACTCGCCGGGCGGTAGTAATGGACGGGGCGCCAAAGTTCGTCGCCCAGTCGCGGTTTCGGCCGCCTGATGGATTTCCGCCGGGGGATCGTTGGCCAACGCGCGAAAGCGTAAAACGACTGCGCGCAAGCGCAGCACGACCTCGAAGCGTCGTTCGAAATCGAGGCGCCGCACATCCAAGCGCGCAAGCGGTTGGCTTCGGAAGCTGGCCTGGTTCGGGGTGACGGTCGGCTTCGTCGCGGGCTTCGCGAGCAGCCTCGTCGTGATTCGACTCGATCGAATCGTGCGGGAGCGCTTCGAGGGGCAGCGATTCCGCGTGCCTTCGCGTGTCTACTCCACACCGTCCATCATCTACCCGGGCCTGGAAGTCGAACTCGCAGATCTGCGGGGCAGCTTCGTGCGGCTTGGATACCGGGAAGCCGGCAGCGACGGGTCCGTTCAGCAAGGGCAATACTCCTGGCAAAAACATCGCGTGCGCGTTCACCTTCGGGCTTTCGAGCACCCGACGCGATCCGAGCCCGCACGCGACGTCGTGTTTCGGATACGCGACGGTTTCATCGAAGAAATTCTCGAGTTGCCCTCTGGCCGCACCCTGGGTGCGGTGTTGATCGAACCGGAGCAGCTCGGCGCCTACTACGGACCCGATCGGTCGCAGCGCGAACTGGTGAGCCTCGAAGATCTCCCGCCTCACCTCGTCGACGCGATCGTCTCCGTCGAGGATCAGCGCTTCGAGGTGCACCCCGGCATCGACGTTCGACGCATCGGTGGGGCGCTGCTCGCCAACCTGCGCGCGGGCGGCATTCGACAGGGCGGCAGCACGCTCACCCAGCAGCTCGTCAAGAATTTCTTCCTCACGCCCGAGCGCACCCTGAAGCGCAAGGCGAATGAAGCCGTGATGGCCCTGCTCGTCGAGCTCCGCTACAGCAAGCGCGAAATTCTCGAAGCCTACCTGAACGAGATCTACCTCGGACAACGCGGCTCGACGGAAATTCACGGAGTTGGGGAGGCGGCACTTCGCTTCTTTGGCAAGCGGGTCCAGAACCTGAGCCTCGCCGAGTCCGCACTGCTGGCTGCGTTGATCTCGAGCCCGAACGGCATCTCGCCCTACCGCAATCCCGAGGGTGCTCGCGCGCGTCGCGATCTGGTGTTGGAGTTGATGGCCAAACAGGGCCGCATCGAGCCCGCGCAACGCGACGTGGCAATCGCAGAGCCCTTGAGCCTTGCGGCGATCACCCCCGACCCGGGCGACGCGCGGTACTTTCTCGACCTGCTGCGCATTCAGCTCTCCGAACACTACGATGCGACGGTGCTGTCGAGCCAGGGGCTGAGGGTGTACTCGACACTCGAGAGTCGCACCCAGCGCCTGGCCGCGATCGCGCTGCGCGAGGGGATCGAACAGCTCGAAAGCCAGCACCCCGCACTTGTCAGTGATGATCCCATCCGCGCACTTCAGGGTTGCCTCATCGCGATTCGCCCCCAGACCGGAGAGATCGTCGCACTGGTGGGTGGGCGCGATTACCGGTTGTCTCAATTCGATCGCTGCACCCAGGCGCGCCGGCCCGCGGGAAGCACCTTCAAGCCTTTCGTGTACATCGCAGCACTCGAGCCGCGTGTCGGAGGGCCCGCAATCACGTTGGCCTCCTTCCTCGACGATTCTCCACTCGAGATTTCGACGCCGAGCGGGCCCTGGCAGCCGCGGAACTTCGACCGCGAATTTCACGGCCGGGTCGGTGTGCGCGAAGCACTCGAACGCTCGTTCAACGTCGCAACCGCGCGCCTCGCCCAGGAGATCGGGATCGGGCGGGTTGCGGATGTCGCGCACCGGATGGGGGTCGAGAGCAAGTTGCCCCTCGTGCCGAGTCTTGCACTCGGTGTGGCCGACGTGTCTCCTCTCGAAATGGCGCGCGCCTACGCGACGCTCGCGGGCGGCGGTGTTCGGCCACAGGTCCACTCGATCGAAGACCTGGTGGATACAGCGGGCGAAACACTCGAACGCCGAGAACTCCGGCATAAGCGCGTCATCGACGCGGGAACCGCCTACCTGGCCACTTCGATGCTTCAAGGCGTGGCGCATCGCGGAACTGCAGCGGGTGTTCGGTCGACGGGAATCAAGGGGCCGATTGCGGCGAAGACCGGAACCAGCGACGACGAGCGCGATTTGTGGTTCGTTGGCTACACCCCAGAGTTGGTCGCTGTCGTCTGGATCGGTTTCGACGAGCCGCGCAGCATTGGTTTCGCGAGTAGCCGGGGAGCACTTCCGATCTGGCGGCGCTTCGTCGGCGAACTGACCGGCGGGCAGATTCACGGTCAATTTCCGCGGCCGTCGAGTATCGTCGTCGAGGATGTCGACCCGATTACGGGGGCGCGCGCGCTTTGGGGTTGCCCGGATCGTCGGCGCGAACTCTTTCTCGAGGGAACCGTGCCCGAGGAAGTCTGTCCGAGTGGAGCGGCCAGGGGATCTGAGGACGACGGGTTTCAACGAACACAGGAGCGCTTTTTCGAATGGCTGCGGAAGCATCTGTAACTCGGACCGCGCTCGCATCGCGATCACTCGCGTCAGTGGTGCTGGTTGTGTGGGGCTGGGTGACTCTCGTCGCCGGTGGGGTCGGCCTGATCGGTGGCTGCGCGGGGCCGCTCCGCGGACCGCGCGCAGAAGCATTGCGGATTTCGCAGCTCGGCCAGGTCGGGGATGCCCGGCACCAGGCCTCCATGCGGTTGGTGGTGGAGGGGTTGGACGCCGAACTCGCGTCAACGCCCCAGCGGGCCCTCAGCCGCTACGAGCGCGCGATCCAGATCGACCCCGGCAATCCCTTCGCCTATCTGGTGCTCGCACGGTATTACGCGGCACTCGGCGATTCCGAGCGCGCGCTCCAACATCTGGATCGCGCGCAGTCTTTGCTCGATCCCAGCACGGCCGTTTATCGGAGCGCCGAGCCCCACTTGCTGGGTTTGCGGGGTTGGGCACTCGCCGCAGCGGGCGGATCGGCGGATGCCGATCCGCTTCTCGCCGAAGCGCGCCGACTCGCTCCCTCGGTGTGGGGTGACGGTCGCCTCGAGGCGAGTGAATTGCGATGACTCCGATGCGAGTGACCGCGATCGCTTCGATGCAAGTGACCCTAATAGCCCCAGCGAGAGCTGTGTGATAGCGTGCCGGGCCTCATGACGCCGAAGTTTCGCATCGCAGCTGGCGCATTTCTGATTGTTCTCGTTCTCGATCTAGCGACCAAGATCGCGATCGACATGCATCTCAGCTACGCGGACAGGATCCCCGTCATTCCGGGGTTTTTCTACCTTACGCATGTCCGCAACACCGGTGCGGCGTTTGGTTTGTTCTCGGATGCTCCGCAGGTTTATCGCCTCTCCTTCTTCATTTCCGTCTCATTGATCGCAGTGGGGATCATTGTTTCGTTTTTTCGGAAGCTCTCCCCCGGGGACCGGCTTGCCGCGCTCGCGCTCGGCTTGATTCTAGGTGGTGCGGTTGGAAACCTGATCGATCGCATCTTCAGGCAGGAAGTCGTCGATTTTCTGCACTTTCGTCTCTGGCGCGGCTATTCCTGGCCCGACTTCAACGTCGCGGACTCGGCGATCGTGGTCGGAGTTGGGCTTCTCGTGTTGGAATTGCTCGCGAGCGAAGGCGAGCAACGAAGTTCTGCCGGCGACGGCGAGTCAAACTCGTAATCCCAGCGGCCAATTTTTTTCACCTGCTGGTTTTTATCCTGAAAGATCGAAATTACCTGCACCGTCGGCCCACTGGAACGCTAAGATCCACACCGCAGCGCGACGGATGTCGATTCTCTGTCGCAAAGCCGAGAAATTTTGTTGACAAAACTCCAAGCCGTGCGGTAGAAGGCGAACGGGCTACGAACAGCATTACCCGCTCTACGTTGGTTCTCTTGCTATCGCTGTTGCCGGTCGTAACTGCAGGTTTCGCTACCGTCGGAATTTCAGTTCTGAATTCAGACGTCGAGGCATCGGAAATTCGGTAGATAAAGGTCAACGGACTACGGAACGCGGCGATTCCCCCACTGCCGTCGCGCCCGGTTGAACCGACTCGATCGAGTCGGGACTGCGTCCAATCGTTCGTCGTCATGGGGGACGAGGGGCGCAACCGCATGTCGCCGAAAAAACCCAAGAGCGATTACGTAATCCAGACCGTCAGCCACGCACTCCGCTTGCTCGAGGAGTTTCGCGCGGAAGACGAGCTGGGCGTAACCGAACTTTCGCGGCGCCTAAATCTCCACAAGAACAATGTATTTCGCTTGCTCGCGACACTCGAACAGCGCGGGTATATCGAGCAGAGTTCGGCCAACGAACGCTATCGACTCGGCGCCAAGTGCCTCGAACTCGGCGAGACTTTCTGCCGAAGCCACTCACTGCTCGATCAGGTGCGACCGATCTTGCGCGACCTCGCCCAGGAGATCGGCGAAACTGTTCACCTCGCGCAGATGACTTCCTTCGAAGTCGTTCACGTAGACGCCCAGGTCCACCAGCAGCCCATTCTCGCCCCCTCCAGGGTTGGCCAACGCCTTCCGGTCCACTGCACGGCGCTGGGAAAGGTACTTCTCGGCGCGACGAGCGAGTGCTGCCGCCAGCTCTACGACCAGAATGTGGTGGCGGGGCGGGAGCTTCCGGCGCGAACGCCCGCCACGATCGTCGATCCGATCAAGTTCTACGAGCAGGTCCGAACCGCCGCGGGCCTGGGCTACGCGCTGGACCTCGAAGAGTGCGAGGAAGGTCTGAGCTGTGTGGCCGCACCCGTCTACGATCGAACCGGCGTAGCGGTCGCCGCGCTGTCGGCCTCGGGACCTTCCTTCCGGCTGGGACCCGACGAGTTGCTCGGAGACATCGTTCCCAAGGTGGTAGCGGCAGCGGATCGCTTGTCGCGCGACCTCGGTTACACGCCGGGCTGATCGCGACTGTCCCAATCAGCCCCACTTCAACTTCGGGCCGCGGTGTCGGTTGCGTCATGGACGGTGTAGATTGCCTCCACGGAGGCCGCCGATGCAGTTTGAACTGACTGACGAGCAGAACGCCCTTCAAGAAGCCGCCCGCCGGTTCGCGCGAGACGAGATCGCGCCCATTGCTGCCAAACACGATCAGTCGGGCGAGTTTCCGCGCAAGGTCATCCAGATGGCGTGGGAACTCGGATTTGCGAGTGCCGCCATACCGACCGATTACGGCGGGCTCGGACTCTCTTCGCTCGACATCTGCGTGGTCACCGAGGAAATCGCGTGGGCGTGTTCGGGGATCAGCACTTCGATCACGTGCAACGACCTCGGTGTGATGCCGATTATCGTCGCCGGCAGCGAAGAGCAGAAGCAAGAGTGGCTAACTCATAGAGTGGCTAACGCATTGTGCGAGCGAGTTTTCGTTGATTGCATTCTGCCTCTCCGAACCCGACGCGGGCTCGGACGTCGCGGGGCTTCAACTGCTGGCCGAAAAAGATGGCTCGGATTACGTCCTCAACGGAACCAAGTGCTGGATCACCAACGGTGGCGAGGCCGATCTCTACACGGTTTTTGCAACCCTCGACCGCACCAGTCGCCACGAGGGGATTTGCGCGTTCATCGTACCCGCGGACCTGCCGGGAATCTCCCTCGGTAAGAAAGAAGACAAACTCGGCCAGCGCGCGAGTGATACCCGTTCGATTCACTTCGACGGGGTTCGTGTTCCGGAGAGTCAGCGACTCGGCGCCGAGGGCGAGGGTTTCAAGACTGCGATGCGTACCCTGGACCGAACGCGCCCGCCAATCGGGGCGCTCGCCACGGGAATCGCACAGCGGGCGCTCGATGAGTCGACCGCCTACGCGCTCGAGCGAAAGGCCTTCGGCTCGCCGATCGGCACCTTTCAGGCCGTCCAATTCATGCTGGCCGACATGGCGAAAGATATCGAGGCCGCGCGCCTGCTGACCCAGAAGAGCGCCTGGATGGTCGATCAGGGGCAGCGGGCCGCCAAGAACTCCTCGATCGCGAAGTGCTTTGCGACGGATGCCGCAATGCGGATCACGGTCGACGCCGTCCAGGTCTTTGGCGGCAACGGCTATACGAAGGAATACCCGGTCGAGAAGCTGATGCGCGACGCGAAACTCTTGCAGATCTACGAGGGCACCAATCAGATTCAGCGCCTCGTGGTTGCGCGGGAACTCCTTCGCGGTTGATTCAAGTCGCTGGATTGAAAGCGCTTTCGCACTCAGCGGAGCCCCGACGAATCTGATAGACTCCTGCGCCGGTGAGCCGAGTTCGGCC
This sequence comes from Deltaproteobacteria bacterium, assembly GCA_019313605.1. GTDB lineage: Bacteria > Myxococcota_A > UBA9160 > UBA9160 > SMWR01 > JACZVU01. The sequence continues at coordinate 3,387 of JAFDAW010000192.1, read as the reverse complement.
TCCGTCAGGCGCGCTCGAGCGCCAACCCCCAACCACGAGAGCTGAGCCGAATGTCGGTCGAAGAGAAGATCAAGAAACTCGAACAGATGAACGAGTTGGCGCTGCAGGCCGGCGGCGAGGCGCGCATCCAGCGCCAGCACGAAGCCGGCAAACTCAGCGCCCGCGAGCGGATCAACAGACTTTTCGATCCGGGAACATTCGTCGAAGTCGACGCGTTCGTGACCCACCGCTGCACCGAATTCGGAATGCAGGACAACAAGGTGCTCGGGGACGGGGTCGTGACCGGCTACGGCCTTGTTGCGGGCCGTCAGACCTTCGTGTTTTCGCAGGATTTCACGGTATTTGGCGGGAGCCTTTCGGGCGCCTTCGCGGAGAAGGTCTGCAAGATCATGGACCTGGCCGCAAAGGTCGGTGCACCGGTGATCGGGATCAACGACGGTGCGGGGGCGCGGATTCAGGAGGGCGTGGTTTCCCTCGGCGGTTACGGGGAAGTCTTCTTGCGCAACGTGACCTCTTCAGGCGTCGTTCCGCAGATCTCGGCGATCATGGGTCCGTGTGCGGGAGGTGCCGTCTACTCGCCTGCGATGACCGACTTCATCATCATGGTCAAGAATACCAGCAATATGTTCATCACCGGGCCCGACGTCATCAAGACCGTGACCCGCGAAGAAGTGACCTCTGAAGCCCTCGGGGGTGCGACCGCCCACGCCATGAAGAGTGGCGTGTCCGATTTCGCGGTTGAATCCGAAGAGGAATGCATTCAGACGATTCAGTCGCTGCTCTCGTTCATTCCCCAGAACAATCACGAAGAGCCGCCGTTCGTCGCCACGCAGGATCCGTCGGACAGGATGTCGCCCGAACTGCACCTGCTGGTTCCCGACAGACCCAACAAGCCCTACGACATGAAGGCGTTGATCCGGTTGATCGTCGACGACGGCAACTTCTTCGAGGTGGCGCCGTTCAACGCCCGCAACATGATCGTGGGTTTTGGGCGATTCGCGGGTCATTCGGTCGGGATCGTTGCGAATCAACCCAATTACCTCGCCGGAGTCCTCGACATCAAGGCTTCGATGAAGGCGGCGCGCTTCGTCCGTTTCTGCGACGCGTTCAACATCCCGCTCGTCACGTTCGTCGATGTCCCGGGCTTCCTGCCGGGCGTGAAGCAGGAGCACGGGGGGATCATCAAGCACGGCGCCAAGTTGCTCTACGCGTTCTGTGAGGCCACGGTGCCGCGGATCACGGTGGTGACCCGCAAGGCCTACGGCGGGGCGTACGTGGTGATGAACAGCAAACACATCGGCGCCGACATCAACCTCGCCTTCCCGACCGCGGAGATCGCCGTGATGGGACCGGAGGGGGCGGTGAATATCGTTTTCCGCAAGGATCTCATCGACGCCGAAGATCCCGAGCAGCGCAGGCAGGAACTCAGCGACGACTATCGCGAGACCTTCGCGAGCCCCTATAAGGCCGCTGAACTCGGCTACGTCGACGCCGTGATCCAGCCCGAGGAGACGCGGCCGCGGATTATTTCTGCGCTCGAGATGCTCGCCACCAAGCGGACGCAAACGCCGCCCAGGAAGCACGGAAACATTCCCCTCTAGCGCGCGAGTGATTGGTCTGCTGTGTTCCAGAAAATCCTGATTGCAAATCGAGGCGAGATTGCGGTGCGCGTGGTGCGCGCCTGTCGCGAGATGGGAATTGCACCCCTCGCGATCTACTCCGAAGCCGACGAGGAGGCGCTGCACGTGCGTCTCTCCGATTCAGCCTTTCCCTGCGGAGCGGCTCCCGCCCGCGATTCGTACCTGGTGGCCGAGCGCGTGGTCGAAATCGCGCAGCGCGAAGGCGCCGATGCGATTCATCCCGGCTACGGATTTCTGTCCGAGAACGCGGACTTCGCCGATCGCTGCGAGGCGGCCGGTGTTCGCTTCATCGGCCCCTCGGGCGCTGTGATTCGCGCGATGGGCGACAAGATCACCGCGCGCCAGACGATGGCGTCCGCCGGGGTCGCGGTGGTGCCCGGCACCACTGAGCCGATCGCCGACGAGGAAGCGGCGGGGGTTGCGGAGAGCCTTGGTTATCCCGTTCTCGTCAAGGCGAGTGCCGGCGGCGGTGGCAAGGGAATGCGTCGGGTGGATGATCCCGCCCAACTTGCCCAGGCGCTCGAGCGCGTGCGCGGCGAGGCGGCATCCGCGTTCGGAAACGCCACCCTCTATCTCGAGAAATTCGTCGAGAACCCGCGTCACATCGAGGTTCAATTTCTCGCCGACTCGCACGGCAATGCGCTGCACCTGGGCGAACGCGAGTGTTCGATTCAGCGCCGGCACCAGAAACTGATCGAAGAAGCGCCTGGGAATCATATCGATCCGGAGTTGCGAGCCGAACTGGGCCGCGCAGCAGTGACCGCGGCGAAAGCCGTCGGCTACTGCGGGGTGGGAACCTGCGAGTTCCTCGTGAACCAGGCCGGGGACTTCTACTTCCTCGAAATGAACACGCGAATCCAGGTCGAGCACGCGATCACCGAGGCCATCACCGGGGTCGATATCGTCGTGGAGATGATCCGGATCGCTGCGGGCGAGCCACTGCAGATCAGCGAGAGCGACGTGGAGTTCAGCGGCCACGCCATCGAGGCGCGCATCTACGCCGAAAACCCCGATAAGAGTTTCATCCCCTCTCCCGGCTTGATCGAAGTCTACGTTCCGCCGACCGGCCCCGGCATTCGGGTCGACTCCGGCGTGGAGCAGGGAACCCGGGTGACGACCCACTACGATCCGCTGATCGCGAAGCTCATCGCCTGGGGGAGCGATCGCGAAGAATCGATCGCGCGGCTCGATCGGGCGCTCGAGGAGTACGACATCCAGGGGATCGCGACGTCCATCTCCTTCCATCGCAAGGCGCTGCGCCAACCCGAATTCGTTTCCGGTCACTACACGACGGATTTTGTCGAGACCGTGATCAAAAGGGAAAGGTCGAGCTAGCGGGGGAATTCTTCGAATTCCCTTTGCAGCGTCGCACGACCCCATTCAGGGGTCGTGCTCCTAGGAAGGCTCTTCTTCGCCCTTCGCGCGCTTTCGCTTCGAGCCTCCGAACACGAAGGCCACTCCGACGCCGAGCAGGTAGAGACCGATCATCGGGATCGCGAGGAAGATCTGGCTCACCCAATCCGGCGGCGTGAGAATCGCCGCTGCCACGAACACGCCGAGCACCGCGTAGGGGGTCCCCTTGAGCAGGGTTTTCGCGTCGACGATCCCCGAGATCGATAGAAAGAAGACGAGCACCGGTAACTCGAACGCGATGCCGAACGCCAGGAAGAGCCGGGTGGTCAAGTTGAAGACCTCGCGCATCGTCCAGGCCGACTCGACGAACTCGTTGTCGAATTGACTGAAGAAG
>JAFDAW010000013.1:324-18667 GCA_019313605.1 Deltaproteobacteria bacterium | reverse complement strand
CTCGATGAAGTTCTCCACAGCGACAACCACAAGTGGTCCATCAACAAAGAAAGCGATGCCGTAAAGGACGCGCGCAAAGAGCGTCAACAAGAATTCAAGGAGCGCTATCAGTAGAAGAGAGCTCCAGGGATTCCAACGAGGGGGCAGGGCGAAAGTCCTGCCCTTTTTTTTGTGTTGGATTCGGTGCCGCTGCGCTGCTGGACCGGCCCTGTCCGGCGATCAGTCGCTCACGAGCCGAGGCGCACACCGGGTTCGACCCCCGCGGCGGCAGCGGCGAGCTTCCCCCCCTCGCGCCGCCGGATCTTCGAGACCGCGATGCGAGAGCGACCGGCGGCGATCACCAGTTCGTCCCCCTCGCTGCACAACACGGTTCCGGCGGGCGCGTCGCAATCCCCATCGAGCAGCCGAGAGCCGAAAAGGCGCACGATTTCACCCGCGTGTTCCGCGATCGCGCCGGGCCCTGGCGTACAGCCGCGGATCAGGCGGTCGATCTCCTCTGCCGACCGGGACCAGTCGATGCGCGCGACCGAATCGGTGACGAGACCCTGGAAGCTCGCCCCGTCCTCGCTCTGATCGGTAAATTGGACCGTTCCGTCGGCGACGAGACTCACCGCTTCGACCATTGCCTCGACGCCCAGCGGGTATAGCTTGTCGAAGTAAAGAGATGCCGTGGTATCGGTGCCGGAGATTGCAACTCCGCGTTTCTGGACTGCGATCGGGCCCGCGTCGACACCGCCCTCCACCCGAAAAACCGACACACCGCTTTCCCGCGCACCCAGGATGATCTGCCACGCGAGCGCAGCACCACCTCGATATGCGGGCAGGACAGAAGGGTGGAAGCAAAGCGATCCGTGAGTTGGATGGTTGACGATTGGCTCGGGAAGGATGGCCGTCGTGAAGGGCATCACGTTGAGCTCGGCACCGAGGCTTCGATACTCATCCACCAGTTCGGGAATCGCGCTCCCCTTGCGGCGGAAGCGCTCGTACCGGAAGAGCCGCCAACCGCGTTGATCGGCCAACGCGGCCAGCGGGTCCGGCCGCGATCCCCCGGGTGGTGCGTAGACACCGACGACCTCGTGCCCAGCATCCGCGAGGCGCTCGCTGACCTCGCGGCCAAAGAGTGCTTGCCCAAAGATCGCGATGCGAAGGCCCATGGGTTCCAATTCGGATGGTTTCGGCGATCTGCCAGGTTGCCGATCCGAGGATCGACTACCCGGTAACGGGGAATATTCTACTCCCATCGATCGCGAACGGGCGACCCACACCGGGAAGTCTGGGTTCCGCATCCACGGCGTTGGGCGCCGCCTTCGAACTTCTCAGATCGAAGTCGTGATCTCTGACTTGCGGCGTGCCATGAACGCCTGGAGTTCCTCGTCGATGGCGTCGTCCAGACCCGGGTCTTCGTAGTCCGCGATCATCTGCTTGTAGCGCTCGTTTGCCCGGACCTGCGTGTCCTTGGAGCCTTGCTCGTTCCAGAGGTTCACGTCTTCGAGGGAGGCCAGTTCGCTCCGATACAGCGCGCTGCGGAAATGGGTCAGCGTGTGTGTCGCCGATAGGAACATCCCGCCGGGCCCGATTTCGGCGCTGGCGTCGAACGCGAGCGTGTCGTCGTTCACGGGAAGGCCGGGGTCGAGCATCCACTCGAACATCCGCAGGACTTCGAAATCCATGATCATCTTCTCCGCGGAGATGATCATGGTGCTCTCGAGCGCGCCCGCAGCGTGCAGCATGAAGTTGGTACCCGAGAGCAGCGCGGGCCAGAGGCCCGTCACGGTCTCGTAGCCGGACTGCGCGTCGACGGTCTTGGCCGACGACCAGCCTCCACCCCCACGGAAGGGCAGGTCGTAGTGCCGCGCCATCTGCGCGCCGGCCAGGATGCTCATCGACCATTCTGGGCTGCCCAGCGTCGGCTGCCCGAGGGCCATGTCGGTGGCAGTGAGGTAGCCGCCGAAGACGGTCGGGCATCCGGGCCTGATGGTTTGAAGGATGGCGATACCGGCGAGGTTTTCTGCGCACCAATGCGCCATGCCCCCGGCCATGGTTACGGGCGCCGAGGTACCCGCCATCAGGAAGGGGGTGACGATCACGGGCTGGTTCGCGTTTGCCAGCGCGTGCATCGAGCCGAGCATGCGGTCGTCCCAGACGAGTGGGCTCACGGGGTTCACGACGCCGATCACACCCGGCGTTTTTTCAATCGCTTCCGTACTGCCAAAGAGGATCGCCGCCATCTCCATCGCGTCCTTGGTTGTCTCGTAGGACGTGCCGCCGGTCATCAGCGGCTTGTCGGAGTGGCGCATCACGAGGTAGTCCATATCGAGGTGCCGCGTTTCTACCGGCAGATCCATCGTCTCCACGATGCCGGAGTCGATGCAGTGAATTTGCGGCGACATGTGCGCGGCCTTCACGAGCTTGATGTAGTCCTCGACGTTCCCGGGCCGCCGCCCACCGTCGAGGTCCGAAAGAAAGGGGGCGCCTCCGGTCGGGCTGTTTACCATGTGGTTGCCACCGACCACGCAATTCATCTCGGGGTTGCGCGCCTGCAGCTCGAAGCTCGAAGGCGCCCGGGCGAGCGCTTCGCGCACGAAGCCTCGATCAAAGTGCACGACGTCGCCGTCGATCTTCAACCCTGCGCCGCGCAGCAGCTCCAGTGTGGGTTCGTGGGTGACGCGGTGGCCGATCTCTTCGAGTATCCGAAGCGCGGTTGCGTCGATGGCTTCGATGCCCTCGGCGGGGACGAGTTCGAGTCGCGGCCAGGGGTTGGTCCACATGTTCATGGCGTAGCCCTCTCTCGACACAGGCCGTGTCAGTTCACTTCTTCGAGGCCGACCTGATCGAATAGTGCGGCGCGCTGGGCGCGCAGGTTCTCGTTCTCGGGTGACGCATCGATTTGTACCGAGAGCGAGTCGAGGGCGTCGTACCAGATGCCGGCTTCTGCGAGCGCGTAGTGGGCGTCGCCTTGCGGTGCGGCCGCGAGCTTGGCGCCGAGTTCTGCGGAGGGATCGACGCGCTGAATGCCGCCGCCGACGACGCGGTCGTAGAGTCGCTGGTCGGGATTGGGGACGACGCGCACGAACCACTGGTAGTCGAGGCCGGGCAGCAGCTTCACGTCGTGATCGGCCAACCGAATGCGCTGGATGCCGGGCTCGAACGGGCCCTTCAGCGTGACTTCGAGCATCGGATTGATCGGATCGACTCCGATCAATGCAAAATCGATGCGCTCGTCGGTCTTTCCCGCGAGGTACCAGTAGAGAACGGGTTGGGCCTGGAGGGTGTGCCCGGCGACTTCGGGTACGAGTGCTTCGGTTCGCGGAACGGGCCCGGTCGCGCTTCGGGTGGCGCCACCCAGGCGCGTCATCGGCGCTCCGAGATTGGTGGGCTTGAACATCGGCATCAACGTCGTCTTTGCGGGTTCCGTCTTCGCGGCATCCGCTTTGGTGGCCGCTTTGTCGGCGGCAGATTTCTCATCCGCGTACGCTGCAGAGGAAGCCAGGGTGAGGCACAGGGCGATTACCGTAACGAGAATCTTCATGATGCATCTCCTGTTTTTCTTCCGCTGTCCACCCGTGAGGGCTGTTCGAACACGCGACTTCGACCAAGCCGATCGAGCCGTCCCGGATCCGCGGGACCGGCAGTGGCACGGAGGTCTATGACGTTCCCAGCACCCGATAGATTCGAGTCGTCTCGTGTTTTCCCTTCAGAGCGTGGCTGCCAAGATCCTCGGTGCGCAGTCCTTCGCCCAGATACTGCATCGTGGTATTCCCAATCAGGATCCGCCAGTCACCGCGCTCGGTCTGCGAGCTGAAATCGTCTTTCGCAAAGCTCTCGAGCCTCGCGGCCGTATTAACGGTATCACCCACGGTCGTGTATTTCATGCTCTTGCGTCCGCCGAGGATTCCGACGACCGCGGGCCCGGTAAAGATGCCGACCCGAACGCGTCCCGTGGGCAGGCCGCGCGTTCGCCAGTCTTCGTTGAGACGGTCCATTGCCGCTCCCATTGCGAGTGCGCAATTCACGGCGTTTTGGGCGTCTGCGCCGATCGCATCCTCACCCGTGCTCGGGATCGGGAAACCGAAGTTGGCCTTGATTCCGTCTCCCGCGTAATCATCGACCACTCCACCGTGGTCGCCTACCAGATTGGCCATGACGACCATGTAGTCGTTGATCCAGTTCATCAACGCCTCGGGGTCCATCGATTCCGACGCCGTCGTGTAGCCCTGCAGATCCGACATCAGGGAGGTCAGAACGATGCGTTGTGCGACTGGCCGATCGTCCGGGCCGATGAATTGGTCGCGTTGATCCCAGATCGCCTTCGCGACTTCGGGGCGCAAGAACTTGGAGAACAGCCCCGTGACCTCGCTCCGCTCGGCATGTTCGCGGAAGGCGCGATAGGCGGTCACCAACCCCGCCGCGGTGCCGCTCGCGAGCACGGGCGGGACGAGCGGAATCCAGAGGGAGCTGCCGATCGCCAGCTTGCTCGCGCCGACGAGCGCGAGCAGTCCCCCGAGGCCCGCAATCGCGGTGAACCATCCCGACCGATTCCAAACGCCGAGTGCGCCACCGAGTGCACACCAAAGCAGTATCCAGCCGAACTCTTCGCGTTGGCTCCAGCTGCGGATGGGTTTCGACTCGCCATGCGCGAATCGGATCAACTGGCTCACCGCGTGGGCGTGAATCTCCATGCCGAGCATCAAGGGGTCATCGGGTCGGCCTGCGCTGTGTGGGGTGGAGAAGTGATCCTTGACGGTGGGCGAGTCTGTGCCCAGCAGCACAATCTTTCCGCGCACGGCTTCTGTTGGAATCGAATCCGTGTAGAGCTCTTCGAGTGTGTAAGACGGAAATCCACCGGGGCCCAATGCGAAGTCCAGCAGGTACTGATAGCCACCGGCTTCTTCGGCGTGGTAACCGCCGTCAAAGGGCTGGAAGATCGGAACGGCCGTCTCACCGATGCGGATCAGTTCGGGTTGGTCGGGGTCGTTGGCTGGATAGATTTCCCGCTCTCGTAGGTAACGCAGGACGAGTTGCAGGCTCAGCGAATAATAGGGGGTGTCTTCGTGGTGGTAGAGGATGAGAGCGCGGTGAATAATCCCGTTCGCATCCACATCCATATCGGGAACGGCGATCTGACCGGTTCCCTCGAGAAACTTTGGTGGTGCAATCGGGGGAATCTCGAGCGGTTTAGCGAGCATCACGACCCGATCGTCGCGCAGCGCGGCCTCAGCGAGATCGGGGTCTGCTTCGGAAAGACCCTGGTCGCCAACTTGTCCAGTGCAGGTTGGAATCGGGATGTCGCGGTAGATGTCGATTCCGATCCCGACAGCGCCAAGTTCCCGCAGCTTTTCGATTGCGATGGCCAAGCGGGCGTCGCACAGGGGCTGGCCGTATTTCTGGATCTCGTCTTCGCGCAGCTTGATGAGGACAACCGGGTTGTCCTCCAGCTCGATCAACGGCTGCGATCGAAGTAGCCAGTCGAAGGCGACCATCTCGAGTTCTTCGAGCCAGCCGACGGATCTGACGCCGGCGGTGGTGGCAAAGACGGCAGCGGTGATCAGCGCCGAAATGGCAAGCCGCGAGCGGACGAGCTTTTTCGCGACTCCCATTACCGGGTAGCTCCCTCTGCGAAATCGCGGCTCTGGATTCTAGACCTCGCGGCACTCGCGATCGCACGGAGTCTGCCGCGTCCCATTGGCGGCTACAGGAGTTCGAGCACTTTTTCGGACGGGCGGCAGATCAGCGCGCGACTGTCCGCGACCAGCAGCGGCCGCTGCATCAATTCGGGATGCTCGAGGAGGAGTTCGATGACCGCTTCGAGTGTCTTGTACCCGTCCGGGTCGAGGCCGAGTTTCTCGAAATTGCGGTCTTTGCGGATCAGTTCTTCGGGAGGGCCCGGCAGCAGTTCGGCAATCCGCGTAAGTGTCTCTCGACCGAGGGGCTGCTTCAGGTATTCGATGACATCGAACTCCGCGCCGTGTTCGCACAGGATTTCCAGCGCTCCGCGCGACTTGCTGCAACCTGGATTGTGGTAGAGCCCCAAGCGCCCCATGGCGACCTCCGCCGCGCAGCATAGCCCGAGTCAGCGCAATCGGGCCTGGACGAGGTGGTCTTCGCGGTCGAACTGAAGCAGCGACCAGACGTATCCCTGAGGTCCGATTCGCCGAGCCTGGAGGATCGAGTAGGCGGCGAGCCCGGTTTCGAATCGGAGCCATTCCCATGGGACTGGCCGAATGTCGAGCAGGTGGGTGAGGATGACCGCGTTGGTTCCCATGTGGGCAACGATCGCGATCGACGGTTTCTCTTCGGGGAGATCCCAGACCGTGAAGTCGTGCTCGCGATAGGAACGGCACGCGTGTCGTAGAAGAATGTCGGTGATGCCCGATGTGACGCGCTCGTGGAAATCGTGAAAGGTCTCCGCGCCCGGCCAGCCATTCCAATGCTCCCCGAGTGGGCGCCGGGAGCCCTCGACGAAGTAGCGATCGGCTTCCTCCGAGCTGAACCCCTCGACTGCGACGCCGACCTCCGCGAGCTGGTCGACCGTCACCGGCTCGAGCCCGGCCTCCTTGACGAGGGGATCGGCGGTCTCGCGAGCGCGTCGGTGGGGGCTGACGTAGAGCGCGTCGAACTGGTGTTCTGCGGCGAGAACCCGAGCGCTCGCCTTTGCCTGCCAGGCGCCGAAGGGGGTGAGGGTGGGGTCGCTCACCGCCGGGCCGTCATCCACCGACCACTGAGGCTCGCCGTGACGCAGAAGGACGATTTGCGCGTGGGGCTTGGCGCGATCGCTCAATTCCCGTTCTGCGGTGGGACCGCGCGGAGGCGGGGTCTCAGACTGTTCTCGGCTCATTCGCGTCGCTCATTTCGTTGGCGTCACTTCCGACGACTTCGGTTCTCGCGGCGCGGAACATACAGGTCCGTGATCGTCCCTTCGAACATTTCGGCCGTGTAATTCAATGTCTCCGAGAGGGTCGGGTGGGCGTGGATGGCGCGGGCGAGATTCTCCGCCTTGGCTCCCATTTCCAGCGCGAGCACGGCCTCGGCAATCAACTCGCCCGCGTTGCGACCGACGATTCCCGCCCCCAGCAGGCGGCGGTCTTCCGCGCCGAAGATCAGCTTGGTGACGCCTTCGGTGCGGCCGATTCCCTGGGCGCGGCCGCTGGCCGCCCAGGGAAACGAGACCTTCTTGAACGCGATGCCTTCGGCTTTGGCTTCCGCCTCGGAGAGGCCCATCCACGCGATTTCGGGATCCGTGTAGGCGACCGAAGGGATTGCCTTCGGGTCAAAGGCCGCGGGCAACCCCGCGATGACTTCGGCCGCGGTTTTGCCCTCGTGGGTCGCTTTGTGGGCGAGCATCGGCTGGCCGACGATATCGCCGATCGCGTAGATGTGAGGTGTGCTGGTGCGCATCTGGCTGTCGACCGCGATGAAGCCGCGCTCGTCGACGGTGACGCCCGCCTTGTCGGCATCGATCGCGCGAACATTCGGGAGCCGGCCCACCGCGACTAGCACGCGGTCGAACCGATCGGATTCGGGGGCGTCGCCGCCTTCGAAGAAAGCCTCGAGTCCGTCCGGCCGCGGCTCGACCCGCGCGACCTTCGCACCGAGGAAGATGCGCTCGTAGCGCTTTGCGATGCGCGCTTGAAGTGGCTTCACGAGGTCGCGGTCGCAGCCCGGGATTAATTCGTCGGTCAATTCGACGAGGGTGATCTTCGACCCCAACGCGTCGTAGATCGCAGCCATCTCGAGGCCGATGATGCCGCCACCGATGACGAGCAGGCGCTCCGGAATCTCTTCGAGCCGCAGGGCATCGGTCGAGTCCATCACGCGCGGGTCGTCGTGGGGGATTCCGGGGAGTTCGATCGACTGGGATCCGGCGGCAATGATGCAGTCGTCGAAGGATACGGTCGTCGTTCCCTCGCCGGTCTCCACCAAAATCTGATCGGCCGCACTGAATCGGCCGTGGCCCCGGAGTACGCTGACTTTGCGCCGACCCGCGAGTTCGGCCAGGCCCTTGGTGAGGTTGCCGACCACACGCTCCTTGAAGGCGCGCATCCGATCGAGGTCGAAACTCGGCTCGCCGAAGTCGACGCCGCGTTCGCGCAGCTCGCGGGTTTCGCTCACGACCTCCGCGATGTGCAGCAGCGTCTTTGACGGGATGCACCCCACGTTGAGACAGACGCCGCCGAGCTGCTCGTAGCGTTCGATCAAGACGACCTGCTTGCCGAGGTCCGCAGCCCGGAACGCGGCCGTGTAGCCGCCCGGGCCGCCGCCGATGACGGCGACTTCGGCGTGCTGATCGGAGGGCGTGGAACTTTCAGGTGCCGTCACAGCGCGCGCTCGCGCGCCGCGATGAGTTGCTGAAAATCCTCGTCAGCGTGATAGGAGGAACGCGTCAGCGGAGACGACGAGACCATCGAGAACCCCTTCTCTCGCGCTGCGCGCGCGTAGTCATCGAACTCTTTCGGTGTGACGTAGCGCTCCATTGGGAGGTGCTTCTGGGTGGGGCGCAGGTACTGGCCGATCGTGATGAAGTCGACGTCCGCTTCGCGCAGATCGTCCATCACTGCGAGTACTTCGCCGGATGTTTCGCCGATTCCGACCATGATTCCCGATTTGGTGAAGATCGCGGGCACCTTCTCCTTGGCCCGTCGCAGAAGATCCAACGAGTGGCGGTAATCGGCGCCCATGCGGGCGACCCGGTACAGCCGCGGCGCTGTTTCCAGGTTGTGGTTGTAGACGTCCGGACGGGCTGTCGCGACTCGCTCGATGGCTCCGGGCTTGCGCAGAAAGTCCGGTGTGAGGACCTCGATCGTCGTCGCGGGCGCTGCGGTTCGAACCTCCTGGATGCAGCGCTCGAATTGCTCTGCGCCGCCATCGGAAAGGTCGTCGCGGTCGACCGACGTGATCACGATATGGCGAAGGTTCAACGCCGTGACCGCACGCGCCAGACGCACCGGCTCCTCTCGGTCGAGCGGGTCTGGCCGGCCCGTCTTGACGTTGCAGAAGCCGCATTTTCGGGTGCAGACGCTGCCGAGAATCATGACCGTCGCGTGCTTCGCCGACCAGCACTCGTCGATGTTCGGGCAGGCTGCCTCTTCGCAAACCGTGTTGAGTTCGAGCGAGCGCATCAGTTCACGGGTTTCGCGATAGCCGGGCGAATTCGAAGCTGCACGGATCCGGATCCACGGAGGGCGCCGCTGGGCACGCCGACTGGCATCGGCTCCGAGTTGAATCGGAACCCATTTCTCGATCGGAACTAGATCTCTAGACATTGCCAGTCGATCCCCTCCGCGAGACACACGGCCGCATTAGAGTATTCCATAGCCGTCGAAATCCCCATTCATTCGAGACGTTGCGAGGGTGTGCGGGCGGCGGACTGCTAGAACAGCGACGACTGGGTCGCCTTGTCGGGCGACGATTGGGTCGCCTTTTCGGTGCGATCGGGCTTCTTCGCCTTGGGTCGTGGCTTCGCCTTGGCGCCGCGGCGTTGCTTGCACTTGACGCTCTTGACGGGTTTTGTGGCCAGCCGCACACCGCGCGCAGTCGTTCCCGTCGTTTCGAGCTTCGCAAGATTGAATTTGCCCGCCTTCACGCGCTGGCGCGGCGCGGGCGCGAACTCGAAGGCGACCTCGCCGGTCTCATCGGGCGTCAGCAGCAGGTCGATCTTGCCGGCCTTGTCTTTGATCAGCTGGTACTCGCGGTTGCGGATGAACTTGTCGATGTGGATCCGCTTGCCGTAGAGCATCTTCGCACTGTCGCGGTAGACCACGGTGAACTCCGCGCCGCGGTCGGGATCGAAAATCGCATAGTGGATCAGTCGGCCGGTAAAGAGAATCTTCTCGGGTGGCGTCATGATCCGATAGCTGCCGTCACTCGCAATTCCGAGAATCAGATCGTATTCGCCAACCGAAAGGGTGGGCTTGTCGGCTTTTACCGACGAGCCGAAGAACCCCGTCTTGCGGTCGTAGAAGAGCTTGATGCTCTGTTGGGAAACGACCTTCTTGTCGATCGCATCGAAACTCTGCGTCATGGTTCGGCGCGGGAAGTCCGCGCCAAAACGCTCGATGAAGCCCTCGATGGTCTCGATGACCGTACGCGTCAGATGCTCGAGCTTCGCGGCCACCTCGATGAGCTTGCCATCGATATCCTCGATTTCGCCACGGTTCTTCGCTTTGTCGTAGGCGGAGATTCGCCGAATTCGCAGGCCGAGCAGGCTGGTGATGTCGTCGTCGACGAGCGGGCGGACGAGCTGGTCCGCGTATTCCTGCATGCCGTCTTTGACTTCCTTCCGCACCGCGCGATCCGTTTCGGCAGTTTCGATCCGGCGGTAGATCTTGTGCTCGACGAAGAGGGCCTCCAGGGTCAGCCAGTGTTTGCGCTCGAGCAGCTGCTTCTTTTCCCATTCGAGTTCGGCTCGGATCTGCTCGCGGAGATTTTCGGTAAGTTCGTGCAGCACCGCAGTCGCCGATAGCTGCACAGGGCGCCGATCGCGAATCAGGACGATGCTCGAAGTCACGGATACACTGCAATCCGTATAGGCGTAGAGCTGTGGGATGACTTCCTTGGCCGTTGCGCCGCGCGACAGCACGAGTTCGATCTCGACCCGATCCGTCGTGTAGTCGTGAATCGTCGCGACCTTGACGCGGCCCTTCTGGACCGCGGTCTCAATCGACGCAATCAAGCTCTCCGTGGTCGTCGAGTACGCGAGTTCGGTGATGACGATGCGTTTTGGGTCCGGCGAGCGGAGCCGCGCCCGGATTTCGACCTTGCCACGACCGTCGTCGTATTCCGAGACGTCTGCGATGCCGCCTTGGGGGAAGTCCGGTTCGAGTTCGATCTCTTCACCGTGGAGAATGGCGATCTGCGCCTCCCAGAGTTCGACGAGGTTGTGGGGCAGGATGCGCGTCGCCATCCCGACCGCGATGCCTTCGGAGCCGAGCATCAACGCGATCGGAATCTTTGCCGGGAACGCGATCGGCTCCCGGTTGCGGCCGTCGTAGCTGGGGCGGAATTCGGTGAGGTCTTCATTGAAGATCGTCTCCAACGCGAGCGGGGTGAGGCGGCATTCGATGTAGCGAGGCGCCGCCGCGGGGTGGCCGCTCAGGAGGCTTCCGAAATTCCCCTGCTTGTCGATGAAGTAATCCTTGTTGGCCAACACGACCAACGCATCGCCGATGGCCGCGTCGCCATGGGGGTGCAATTTCATGGTTTCGCCGACCACATTGGCCACCTTGTGGTAGCGGCCATCGTGCATCTCGAAGAGGGTGTGGAGGATTCGGCGCTGAACAGGCTTCAGGCCGTCTCGCAGGTCGGGAATCGCGCGATCGAGGATCGAGTAACTCGCGTAGTCGATGAAGTTTTTCCGCATCAGATCTTGAAGCTGAGACATCGCTAGCTCCTAGATCACTTCGGTCGCGAGGTTGTCGATGATGAATTGCTTGCGGTCGGGTGTGTTGCGTCCCATGAAGAAGTCGAGGCATTGGGTGACTTCACCCAGGTTGTGAATCATCACCGGTGAAATCTGCATGTCGGCGGAGATGAAGGGCGCGAATTCGTGGGGACTGATTTCTCCGAGCCCCTTGAAGCGAGTCGTCTCCGCCCCGCGCACGGCTTCGAGTGCCTCGTCGCGCTCCGCCTCGGAGTAGCAGTAGCGGGTTTCCTTCTTGTTCCGCACCCGAAACAGCGGCGTCTCGAGGAAGTAGAGATGCCCTTTGACGACGAGATCCTCGAAGTAGCGCAGGAAGTAGGTGAGCAGCAGGTTGCGGATGTGCATGCCGTCGACATCCGCGTCGGTTGCGATCACGACCCGGTTGTAGCGAAGCCCTTCGAGGTCATCCTCGATTCCGAGCGCCTTCATCAGGTTGTAGAGTTCTTCGTTCTTGTAGATGGCGTCGCGCTTGAGACCGTGGCAGTTCAGGGGCTTGCCGCGCAGGGCAAAGATGGCCTGGGTGTAGACGTCTCGGCTTTGCACCATGACGCCAGCGGCCGAGTTTCCCTCGGTGATGAAGATCGTAGTCTCCTCGCGCCGCTTGGCGCGGGGTTGGTCGTAGTGAAACTTGCAGTCCGTGAGTTTCGGAATCCGGATCGCGACCTTCTTGGCGCGCTCGCGCGCATCCTTCTTGATCGAAGCGAGTTCTTTGCGAATCCGCTCATTGGTCTTGATCTTCTCGATCAGAAGCTCGGCCGCTTTGGGGTTCTTGTGCAGCCAGAGAACCAACTGTTCCTTGACGGCGGGTACGATCCAGCCACGCACCTCGGTGCTCCCGAGTTTGTTCTTGGTCTGGCTGTCGAAGACGGGGTCCTGAACACGAATGCTGACGGAGCCGACGATTCCGTCCCGGACGTCGTCTCCGGAAAAGCTCTGGTTGGCGAATTCGTTGACGCCCTTCAAGATGCCCTCGCGAAAGGCCGCCTGGTGGGTTCCGCCGTCGTTCGTGTACTGGCCGTTCACGAAGCTGAAGTAGGTCTCGCCGTAGTTGTGGGTGTGGGTGAACGCGAATTCGAGCCGCTCCTGGCGGCTGTGGATGATCTGGTAGAGCGGTGGTTCGTCGCCGATTTCGTGGCTGAGGAGATCCGCGAGGCCATCGGAGCTGTGAAAGCGCTGGCCGTTGTACACGAGGCTCAGGCCCGCGTTCAGATAGGCGTAGTAGCGGAGCCGGTTTTCGATGAACTCTTCGTTCCACGAGAAAGTGTCGAAGATCTCGCGGTCGGGGGTGAAGCGAACCAGGGTGCCCGGCGGCGTATCGGCGTCGCGCCCCTTCTTGTCCTTCTGGAGCACACCGCGTTCGAATCGGGCAGTGCGGTAGCGCCGCTCTCGCCAACTGGTGGCTTCGAAGCTGGACGAGAGTGCGTTGACGGCCTTGGTACCCACGCCGTTGAGACCCACCGAAAACTGAAAGACGTCGTCGTTGTATTTACCACCGGTGTTGATCCGGCTCACGCAGTCGATCAGCTTGCCCAGCGGAATCCCGCGCCCGAAGTCGCGCACGTTGATTTCATCGCCTTCGCGATCAATTTCGATGATCTTGCCTTCACCCATGATGAATTCGTCGATTGCGTTGTCGAGCACCTCTTTGAGCATGACGTAGATGCCGTCGAGGGGGTGGCTGCCGTCGCCGAGGCGGCCGATGTACATCCCGCTGCGCAGGCGGATGTGCTCGAGCGCGTCGAGCGTCTGAATCGCGCTCTCGTCATAGGCGATTTTCTTGGAAGCCATGGCCTCGGAATCTAACAGGGGGGGGGCGCGCGGAAGGTGGAGAATCTGTCGGAATCGTCAAGAGCGCCACTCGGGAATCTTTCCATTGCGCCCGAAGCGCGAGTTTATCACTCTCCGTCGTGGCGCCGATTGCAGAAGTGGAGGGAACTCGGATGAGTCCGGATCTGATTGGGTATCTGGTTGCTGCGGGGCTCGCGGTGGCCGTCGCGGCGTTTTTGGTTGGGCGTTTGACGGGCGGAGGTGCGACCCGTCGGCGCGAGTTGGAAGAGCAACTGGCGGACGCGCACGAAGAAAACTCTCGCGTCGCGGCGGAGATGGAGGATCTTCTCGAGCAACTCGCGGCCGCTCGGGATGAGCACGCCGCCTATCGACTGAATGTCGTGGATCACTTCTCGGGCACTTCGGATCTTCTGCGCGATTTGACCGTTCAGTATCGATCCGTATACGAGCATCTGACGAAGGGTGCGAGCACGTTGTGCCCCGAGGGATTTGTGGGGCTCACCGAGGGACTTCCCGTCCCCGAGATTGCGGAGCCCTCGGCTGAATCGGAGCGCGAGGAAGAGGTCGTGTCTTACGAGGAACTGGAGCGCGAGGAAGAGGCCGCGCCCTACGAATCAGCGGAGTCGGGCGCCGTCGATGACGACTCCGAAAGGGATGCGCCGCCGCTCTCGCTCTAACGCGCCGTTTGCCACTCAGCTCGCGCGTCGTTCGACGACTTCAGAAACCACCACGCCCGAACCCTCACTCGAGCTGTCCGATTCGAGAATGCTGGGGAGCGCGCCGACCATTTCATCCAGGCAGGTGCGAGCCGCAGGACTCAGGTCGACGAAACGCAACGCCATCCCGTCCGGTCCGTCATCGCGCGTGATCTCAGCCGACACCACCAGGGGTTGACCGTCGGCCCGGATGTGGACGGCGACTTTCAGGCGGTCCCCCAAGGCGAACCCGGGAGTTGAATCGATCCGCATTCCGCCGACCGAAAGATCTCTCCCGATGAGCACGCGGGCGGCTTCGTCGCCCAAGGCGATGATGCGACGCGTGATGGAGTGCCTTTCCTCGATGCGGCGCTCGCTTGCGGGTTCGTCTGCGGGATCGTCGCGAGCCGGCATTTGCGGTTCGTCGGCCTCGGGAGCGATCGGCGCGGATTGGATCGCGTCCGAAACCGCTTCGTCGAGCACGGCGGGACCGTGGCTGTGGGCCGAGACGATCGACTCGAGCCGTCTGCGCACGGCTTCTCCGAGCAGCTCGAAGAGGATGGCGATCACGTCATCACCCTCGTCGGCACGCGTGACGCGCATGACGTGCCCTCGCAGTGAGAGAGGGCGTTTGTCGTCGGTGACCTCGGGCGGCAGGGCGATGGTCACCAACCGGTCGGGCACGGCGCGATGGCAATTCGGATCCACCAGCATCCGACAGCCCCGGGTCGATAATTCCGCGAGAACCGCATTGCGTCGGCGCAGCCCGATGCGAAAGCGAATCGGGGCACCGATGCTGACGCGGGTGGTTCGGCGCTTCTCGGGGCCGCGGTAGAGGGCGTGGAGGATCAACAGCCTGAACGCAGCGGGGTGAACGGGTTGGCGGACCAATAGGTCCGTGTCGACCCGGTAGAGCATTTTGCGAAGTGTCTTCGAATCTCCATCGAGGACTGCGATTCGAACCGCCGAGACGTCCGCTAGATGCTCGTGCAGCTCGAGCATGCGACTCGCGCTCGCGATGATGACATCCCAGGCCCTGGCGCGATCCAACTCGGTCGGGTGCCCGCGCCGATCGATCCCGCCGAGCGACTCGACGAGCTCGGCCAAATTGGCCAACTCGCCATCGTGAAGCAGCAGGATCGAAGCTGTCTGTTCGTGGTATTCCATTGGGACCCGTGAAGCGTTGGGCAAACTCCGCCACCGTTGAATCGGCGGTCTTGCCACGCCACTTGAAACACTTCTCAAACGCCCCTCTGAGCGCTGTAACCCATTGCAGATGTTGGGTCTTTGCGGATCGGGGGAGGGGCTGCGAGAGCCGCGGGAGGCGCTGTCATGCGCCGGGAATGCGGCGCTCGGCCCCGCCCCGCGCCACCGCGTCGGCGGCTCCCCCGCGATTTCTCGGACGCCGCTCCCGATGGCGTGAAATTCCAGCCTCCTCGCTGCGGCATCCTTTGCAAAGCGCTGGAGAAGCGCAGAGGAAGGCCTCGTGGCCGCGCTCTCAGAATCGCTCCGCGAGACCGCGCAGCGGGTCCATGTCGCCGCGGGTGCCCTCGGACGTCAGCGCGATTCGCAAACCGCTCCTCTCCGCCGGTCTGGGTGCCGGATCTCTCGTATCGATGGTGCGGGGGAGGGCTCGAGGCCCACTCTGGGAATCTCGGCGCCTGCTCGATTCCGTCGGAGCGCGATACTACAGTTGGGTCAATCGCCGAAACGGGCGCTCGAGGACTGCCAACGATCATGCAACTTTCGCGACTCGAACGATTTCTGCGCCTGTTTACCGAAGTGCGCCCCGGCGAGGGCGTCACCGCAGTACTGATGTTCCTCAACGTATTCGTGCTGCTCTGCGCCTATTACTTCGTCAAGCCCCTGCGGGAAGCCTGGCTATCCGTCACGGACATATGGGGGTTTACGCCGAAAGAACTCAAGGCCTACTCGACGCTGGCGCAAGCCCTCTTGCTGCTGCCGATCGTCGCGTGGTACGGGCAACTCTCGGATCGCATGCATCGCAGCACGCTGATCACCCGGGCCACCCTGTTCTGCATGTCCAATTTGGTGATCTTCTTCATTTGGCGCCCAGGGGGCCCGTTCGACGCCATTCCGGGCAGCGCGCTCGCGTTCTACATCTGGGTGTCGATATTCGGATTGTTCGTCGTCGCGCAATTCTGGACCTTTGCGGCGGACATCTACACCGACGAGCGGGGGCGGCGCCTGATGCCGATGATCGCGATCGGCGCGACCGGCGGTGCCGCATTCGGGTCCTCGGTTGTGACGCCGATGATCAAGCAGGCCGAGGCCGGCGCCGACGTGCTGCTCCTCGCGGCCCTCGTGCCGTTGGCGCTCTCGATCGCGTTGACCCGCTTCGTGGACTCCAGGGAAGACGGAGGGGCGACCAAGGAGCCCGCTGGCAAGGCGAAGACTCCGCCCGCAGAAAAACCTCGGGGCGGGCTCGCGATGATCGCGACCAGCCGATTCCTGATCGCCGCGGCTGCGGTCACGCTGTTGCTGAATTGGGTCAACACCAATGGGGAATTCCTCCTCTACGGCGTCATCGTGGACTTCCTGCAATCGGAGGTGGCCCAAAAGGGCCTCACCGATCCGGCCGCGGTCGATTCCTTTACCAAGGACGGTGTCGCGGCGTTTTACGGCAATTTCTTCACCTGGGTGAACGCGGTCGCGCTGATCCTCCAGGCGCTCGTTGCCTCGCGACTGCTCAAATACGGCGGCTTCGGTGTCATATTGCTGATGCTTCCCGTGATCTCCCTGCTCTCCTACGCGGCGATGGCGCTCGTGCCGATTCTGATCGTGATCAAAGTGATGAAGATCGCCGAGAATTCGACCGATTATTCGATCAACAACACGGCTCGAAACGTGTTGTGGCTTCCGACAACCAGCGAGATGAAGTTCAAATGCAAGCCGGCGATCGATACCATCTTTGTGCGTCTGGGCGACGCTTTTGCCACCGCGACCGTGTGGTTTGGCACAAACGTGATCATTCTCTCGAATCAGGATTATTTCGCGTTCAACGTCGTGCTCGTGCTGGTCTGGCTCGGGGCGGCGATCGTCTTGATTCGCGAACACCGCAAGATGACGGAAGTCAACGCCGCGGCAGAGGGCGGTTAGCGGTGGCGTCGTGGTGGCTGATCGCGGTTCTCGCCTTCGTCCTTCCGTCTGCGGCTGGCGCCGATGACCTGGGCGACGTCGGAGACGATTACTGGGATGTGATCGAGACGACGAGCATCAAAGAGTTGATGGCGCTCGACGGCATCGCTCGCTTCGAAGACAACGCGCCGCTGTGGGATTATCAGGACGCTTCGCTTCAGCAGGGCGTCGATCAGGCGTTGGCCGATCTCGGCCTGGACGACGAAGCGCGCAAGAAGCAGTTGAGTGTGGCGCTGGTCGATCTGTCGGGTCCAGGTCGACCCCGGGCGGCTTCGGTGAACGGCGACGTGATGATGTACGCCGCCAGCCTCCCCAAGATCGCGGTTTTGTTGGCGGCGTTCGAGAAGATCGCCCAGGGGAAGATGACCCTCGACGAGGCCACCGAGTTTCGCCTGACCCGGATGATCAAGGCCTCATCCAACCGCTACGCGACCGAGATGATGCACAAGGTCGGTAAGGAGTACATCGCGCGGGTGCTGCTCTCGCCCCGCTACCGCCTCTACGATCCGGAACACAACGGCGGGCTCTGGGTCGGAAAGGACTACGCGAAGGCCGGCCTGTGGCGGCGAGATCCGCTCAACAACCTCTCACACGGCGCGACGGCCATGCAGGTGGCCCGCTTCTACTACCTGCTGGTGACCGACAACCTCGTCACACCCGAGCACAGCCGGAAGATGCGGGAGATTCTCGCGGGCAGCGAGCTGAATCACAAGTTCGTGCGAGCGCTCCGGCAGATCGACCCCGAGGCAGCCGTTTCGCGCAAGTCGGGCTCCTGGTCGACCTTTCACTCGGACAGCGTTCTCGTCGAGCGGGACGGGCATCGCTACATCGCGGTCGTGCTGAGCAACAACTCGAAAGGATCGCAGTGGCTCGGGCGCATCATCACCAAGCTCGATGCGTTGCTGGATCCCGACGTATCGGCGGCCGATCAGCGCCCGATCAGCGCGAACCAGGCCGCTCGCTGACGCCTACTCGTCCGAGTCGATTTCGTCGACCGGCGCGGCGGCCTTCCCCGAACCGATTTCATCGATGGTGCGCTGAATCGCGGCTTCGTCGGATCCGTCGTCGAGGCCCGGCTTGCGGTCTGGCGACGCTTCCTGGATCGGGTGGTCGCGCTCCATGAGCTCGTGAATATCGGTCGCGAGCTGCTTGTGGATCTTGGCGGAATCCTTGCGCAGGACATTCGAGAGCAGGACGACGATGTACTGCAGCTTGCGCCCGGGTTCGTCGGTTTCGACCATCGTGACCGAGTTCAAGAAGTTCCTCACGTTTCCCCTGTACTTCC
>JAFDAW010000013.1:0-315 GCA_019313605.1 Deltaproteobacteria bacterium | reverse complement strand
CCCGCATTCAAAACCGGCTTCTTCCTTGCAGCTGTACAGCGATCCGGATTTGAAGTAGAGCGCCGAGCGGCGCAGGGCAGGCGACGACGCGTAGCGGATCCGGCCTTCTGAGAGGTAGACCAGGCGCTTGATGGCGAGGCTCGAGTAGGGGTCGACGAGCGTCCCCTTTTCCATCTTGACGTAGTAGCGCAGCAATTCGAGCGGCGTCGCCGCGCTGTTGGTGCCCGGGATGCGCGCCTTGCCCTCCCGCGTGAAGAAACTCCCCTGGCGCAGCTTGCTGACGTCGAGGCCGTTGCGGGTGAGCGGGCTCTGGAT
>JAFDAW010000191.1 GCA_019313605.1 Deltaproteobacteria bacterium | reverse complement strand
TCACATCGTGCCGCCCGAAATGGCGGAAGCTGGCGCGGTGCCGGGTGTGGCGGTTCAGTTTGGCTGCACACAGACGGCGCTGCGAGCGGCCCTGGAACCGTTCGTCCAGGCCGCCGGAGCGCCTCGGCACAAGCCGCCCGATTCCGGGCGCCGGAAGGCGCCGCGCGTGCCCGCCCAGGTGCCGATCCGGATCAAGGCGCCGGGGATCTCGCTGTCTGGCCGCACCCGCGACATCAGTCTCTGCGGCGTGTTGGTTTCGGTCCCGGGTGATTCGATGCCCGTGGGCTCACGGGTTCAGCTGACGATCGAACACCCGAGCAACGGCGAGTCGCTCGGTGTCGACGCGACCGTAACCCGCCAGGTTGCGAGCAAGGGCGGTGTGGTTGCGCTCGCGATCGAGTTCGATCCAGCCCCCGAGCGACAGGACGAACTGCACACCTTCGTCGCCGATGTTCAGAGTGCCGAGCACAGCCGGCGCCTGGGCGGTATGCACGGTTCACTGACGGAGATCGGGCCGCAGAACCTGCTCCAGATGCTCGGCAAGACGGCGCCCCACGGAACCCTGACCGTTACCCGCGAAAACGAGGAGGCGGTCATTGGCTTCGAGGGCCAGATGTTGTGTCATGTGCAGCTCGGGTTGATCAGCGGAATGAAGGCGCTGACGCGCGTGCTGGGTTGGGACGAGGGCACCTTTGAATTTCATGCCCGCCTCGAGCCGATGATGTCCGAAGATGCGCCGATGCTGCTCGACGCTGCGCTGCTCGAAGCCACCCGCAACCTCGACGAACTGGGAATGCTCGATCTCAGCGTGCTCTCGCCCGACGCCAAGGTGCACTTTCAATCCGTGCCGGTGGGGCCCGGTGGGGCGGAAAATTCCAAGGTCGAAGACGCGGTACTCGATCTCGCGCGAGGCGAATTTACGATCCGGCGCATCCTCGACATGATCCCCGAGCCCGATGTGGAGATCCTGCGAGCACTCACCTTCCTCGCCGATCTCGGGTCGATCACGATCATTCCGCACTGAGCCAACAGCGCATTCGAGCAGTGGTTCAGCGAGAGACGATGGTTTCGCGCCTGAAGTTTTCGTCGTCGCGATCGGGGCAGTCGACGTTGTAGTGAAGCCCCCGGCTCTCGCGTCGGAGCGCGGCGGATTCGACCACCAACCGCGCGACGGTGGCGATGTTGCGCAATTCGATCAGGTCGGGTGTGAGCTTCCAGTCCCAGTAGTACTCGGTGATCTCGGCGCGCAGCAGGTCGATCCGTCGCCGTGCGCGTTCGAGGCGCCGATCGCTGCGCACGATGCCGACGTAATTCCACATCAGCCGTCGGATCTCCTCCCAATTCTGGGTGATCACGACGGCTTCTTCGCTTTCGGTCGCGTCGCCTTCTTCCCAGGCGGGCACCTCGACCGGTTCAGGCGAGATCTCGCCGAGCCGCTGGCTCGTCGCTTTGGCGGCGGCATCCGCGAAGACGAGGGCTTCGAGGAGCGAATTGGAGGCCAGCCGATTTGCGCCGTGGAGCCCCGTGTAGGCGACTTCGCCGGCCGCAAACAGATTGGTCACATCGGTTTCGCCCGTCAGATCAGTGCGCACGCCGCCGCACCAGTAGTGGGCGGCGGGCACCACCGGAATCGGTTCTTGGGTGAGGTCGAAGCCAAATACCATGCAGCGCGCGTAGATGTTGGGGAATCGCTCGCGCAAGAAATCGGCTGGCCTGTGGGTGATGTCGAGAAACGCAGCGTCGTCGCCCGAGCGTTTGAGCTCGGTGTCGATCGCGCGCGCCACGATGTCGCGCGGAGCCAGATCCTTCATCTCGTGGTAGCGCTCCATGAAGGCCTCGCCCGCTGCCGTGCGCAGGATGCCACCCTCGCCGCGCACGGCTTCGCTGATCAGAAAGGATTTGGCGAGTGGGTGAAAGAGGCAGGTCGGGTGGAACTGCACGAACTCCATGTTGCCGAGGGACGCGCCCGCCCGGTACGCCATCGCCATTCCATCGCCCGACGCGATGTCCGGATTGCTGGTGTAGAGGTAGACCTTTCCCGCACCACCCGTTGCGAGCATCGTCACGCGAGCGCAGAAGCGCTGCACCCGCCCGCTTTCGGAGTCGAGCACGTAGGCGCCTAGCACGCGGTTGTCACCCGCGAGCCCCGCGTGCTTGACGGTCAGCAGGTCGACCGCGCAGTGGGTTTCGAAGAGCGTGATGTTGGGATGCGCGCGCACGCGCGCGATCAGCGCGCGCTCGATCTCCTTGCCCGTCGTGTCGCGGTGGTGAAGGATACGCCGGTGGGTGTGGCCGCCTTCCTGGCCGAGATCGAAGTGGAGATCCGGCCGGTCGCTATCCGGCCTCGCGGGATCGAAGTCGGTGCCGAGCTTGAGCAATTGCTCGATCATTGCGGGGCCGCGTTCGACGACCCGCTGTACGACGTCTTCGCGGCAGAGGCCCGCACCTGCGTTGATGGTGTCGCTGGCGTGGGCCTCGAAGGAGTCCTGATCGTCCTGGACCGCTGCGATCCCCCCCTGCGCCTCACTCGTCGCGGAATCTGCAGCGTGCTGCTTGGTGACGATCGCGACGGTCCCGTACTCGGCGACCTGCAGGCTGTAGAAGAGCCCGGCGATCCCGCTTCCGATGACGAGGACATCGGAGTCATAGCGTTCCTGCACGGGGGATCTCCGCTCGATCGGGGCGTGGCGCAGTGGTTTCGGCCTAAGGGAGAGCCCGGAAGTCTCCGATTAGGTAGGTTCGGTGAACGAAAGCCGAGTGTACCCGTGGGGTTGTGCGGAGTCGAGGATCTCCCCGCGGGGAATCGACTCCAGCCCCACAAGAGAAGCCAACGAATGGAGGTGGAGTGAAGCGACAGGCTCGGCGAAAGATGGTGCTCAGCGGACTGCTCAGCGGCCTGTTGCTGCTGGTGGTGGCTGCGGCCCACGCCGGCGGTCGCCAGATCTACACCTTCGTCGATGCGAATGGGGTGACCCACTTCAGCAATGTTCCGAACGACTCGCGCTACGTCGCGATACCGAGGCCGCAGCGCGGTTCGGAGCCGAGCCGGAGCGCGCCGCGATACATCGGTTATGACGGCTTGATCCTGCTGACGGCGCGCGAACACGGCGTCCCTCCGGCCCTCGTAAAGGCAGTGATCGCCGCCGAGTCCCTCTTCGATGCGGACGCGGTATCCCACAAGGGTGCCCAGGGCTTGATGCAGCTGATGCCGATGACCGCCTCGAAACTCGGTGTCGTGGATGCGTTTGCCGCCGATCAGAACGTAAGCGGCGGGGTTCGCTACCTGCGCGAGATGCTCGACCGCTACGGTGACATGGGCCGCGCGCTCGCCGCCTACAACGCGGGCCCGAAGGCGGTAGATCGCTACCGCGGAATCCCCCCCTATCCCGAGACGCGGGCTTACGTGCAGCGGGTTATGACCTACTATCGCGATTACAATGGCGATTTCGGTCGATGACGGACCGGTCGGCGCGGTGAGTTCCGCAGCTGAACCGGGCCCGATCGCGCGTGAGAAATTTTGGAACCTCCCGAACACGATCACCGTCGTGCGCGTCGGCGTGGTTCCGATCCTGCTGCTGCTGCCGTGGTTTCCAGACCGATCCAACAGCGCTCTCATCGGTTGGTGTTTCACGATCGCCGGGTTCTCTGACTTGCTCGACGGTTGGCTCGCGCGCCGCGGTCAGCAGGTCACCCGCATCGGCAAGCTGCTCGACCCGCTCGCCGACAAACTGATCGTCTCGACTGCGCTGATCGTGCTGGTGGCGACGGGGCGCATCCCGCCCTGGGCGATCTGGATGGTCGTGGTGATCGTGGGCCGCGAACTCGCGGTGACGGGTCTGCGCGGGCTGGCTTCATCCCAGGGGCAGGTGATGGCGGCCTCGGGCTACGGGAAGATCAAGACCTTTACCCAGAACGTCGCAATCGGAGCCATGATCTTCCACTACCAGACACTGATCTTTTCGTTCCACAACATCGGCCTAGCGCTGCTGGGTCTCGCGACACTACTCACGCTCTGGTCGGGATACACGTACTTTGCGGAGTACTTCCGCGCCGAAGGGCGGGGCGGTCCCCCGGAATCTGGGAGCACGGCATGACGCGATTGCAGGAACTCAGCGGAAAGATCGACGCCCGCGACGTTCGGGTAGGCGTGATCGGCCTCGGCTACGTGGGGCTTCCGCTCGCGGTCGGCTTCGCGAAGGCGGGCGTGCAGGTGATCGGCTTCGACCTCGACGGGGAGAAGGTCCGATCGATCCAGGACGGGGTTTCCCACATCGAAGACGTTTCGTCCGAGGATCTCGCGGCGGTGCGAGCGGGCGGAAAACTCAGCGCGACGATCGACTTCGATCAACTCATCGACTGCGACATCATCAACGTCTGCGTCCCCACGCCGCTGACCAAGACCCGGGACCCCGACGTCTCGTACATCGTCCGCGCCGTCGAGGACATCTGCAAGAGCCTGCGTCCGGGCCAGCTCATCATCCTCGGCAGCACCACCTATCCCGGCACCACCCATGACCTCTACGTGCCGATGCTCGAAGCCGGTGGGCTGAAGATCGGCGAAGATTTCGCGGTTGCGTTTGCGCCCGAGCGGATCGACCCCGCGAACACGGAATTCGCAGTGCACGATGTTCCAAAGGTGGTGGGTGGAGAGACCCCGCTTTGCACGCAGTTGGCCGCCCAGATTTTTCGACTCGTCTTCGACGAGATCGTGCCGGTGACCTCGACCCAGAGCGCCGAGATGGTGAAGCTGCTCGAGAACACCTTCCGCGCGATCAACATCGGCCTCGCGAATGAAGTCGCGCTGATGTGCGGGCGTCTCGGTCTCGACGTCTGGGAGGTGATCGACGCCGCGGCCACCAAGCCCTACGGCTTCATGAAGTTCCTGCCGGGCCCGGGCCTCGGCGGCCACTGCATCCCGGTCGACCCCGCATATCTGGCGTGGAAGATGCGCTCTTTGAACTTCCAGGCGCGCTTCATCGATCTCGCAACCGAGATCAACGGCCAGATGCCCAGCCACGTTGCCGATCGCATCAACGATCTGCTCAACGAGGATCGCATCGCGGTCAACGGCGCGAAGATCCTGATCCTCGGCGCGGCCTACAAGTCGAATGTGTCCGACCTGCGCGAATCGCCGGCCCTCGACGTGATGCGGCTACTCGTCCAGAAGGGCGCCGACCTCTGCTACTCGGACCCCCACGTCCAAGAGGTCGAACTCGATGGCCACACCTTCAAGAGCGTCGAACTCACCGACGACCTGCTCGGCGAGCTCGACCTGGCCGTGATCATCACCCAGCACGCAGCCGTCGACTACGATCACGTCGTCGCACGCTGCAACCGCGTCTTCGACACCCGAAACGCCACCCGAGACGTTGCGAGCGGGCGGGAGAAGATCACCAAACTCTAGGTATGTCCACCAACGGCATGCCGCCGAGAAACCCTTGACGAGAGGCTCCAGTCCGGCTTGAATCTAGGGCCTCTTCCAAGCACGAGTAGCTCAGTTGGTAGAGCGCCACGTTGCCAACGTGGGGGTCGCCGGTTCGAGCCCGGTCTCGTGCTCCAGATAAAGTGAACGCCCTCGGCCGGTTAGGTCGGGGGCGTTTTCG
>JAFDAW010000190.1 GCA_019313605.1 Deltaproteobacteria bacterium | reverse complement strand
AACCGGTGGACATCGTCTGGCTTGGATCGGATGCAATCCCGATCCGGACACCGGCCACGCGACATGACAAAACAGGAGTAGAAAACGGGAGGAGCTGCCATTGCTCACAGCAGGCCGCCGGTTCAAGTCCGCCCATCGCGGCCACAAGTGAACGACCAGCCGTCTTCAGCAAGCCCTACCCCAAATTCTCGAACACCGCCGCAGCACCCATGCCGCCGCCGATGCACATCGCGACGATCCCGTACTTGCCACCGCGTTTGCGGAGTTCGTAGACGAGTTGGGTCGTCAGCTTGGCGCCGGTGCAGCCCAACGGGTGCCCCAAGGCGATCGCGCCGCCGTTGACGTTGACCTTTTCCTCATCGATCCCGGCCTTCTTTACCGAGTACACGAACTGACTCGCGAAGGCCTCGTTGACTTCGAGCAGGTCGATGTCGTCGAGCTTGAGACCGGTGTTTTTCAGGACCTTGGGAATGGCCAACGTCGGACCAATTCCCATTTCGTCGGGCGCGCAACCCGAGACCGCGAGTGCCACGAAGCGAGCCATGGGTTGGAGGCCTTCGTTGCCCGCGCGCTCGCCACTCATGAGCATCACGGCCGCTGCGCCATCCGACATCTGGCTGGAGTTACCTGCGGTGACCGTGCCCGTCGTACTGAAGGCAGGTCGCAGCTTGCCCAGCACTTCTGTGGTGGTGCCGGGACGAGGGCCCTCATCGACGGCGAAGGTGAACGTCTTCCGTTCGCCGTTGCCATTGGGGCGCCAGGCCTCGACGGGAACGATCTGATCCTTGAAGGCGCCCGACTCATTGGCCGCCGCAGCCCGCTCGTTGCTGATCACCGCCCAGCGGTCCTGCTCTTCACGGCTGACATCGTATCGTGTTGCAACGACTTCGGCCGTGTGTCCCATACCGATGTAGGCATCGGGGAACTCGAGCGAGAGTTCCGGGTTGGGCGCGAGTTTGTTGCCGCCCATCGGAACCATCGACATGGATTCCGTCCCGCCACCGATACCGCACTCGATCTCGCCGACCTGGATTCGGTTGGCGATGATCGCCACGGCCTGAAGGCCCGACGAGCAGAAGCGGTTGACGGTGCAGGCCGGTACGCTGTCGGGCAGGCCGGCGATGAAAGCGGAAAGGCGGCCGACATTCATCCCCTGTTCCGCCTCGGGAAACGCGCACCCGATCTGGATGTCTTCGATGATCTCTGGCGCAATCCCGGCCCGCGCGACCACGTCCTTCAGCACGATCCCGCCGAGGGTATCGGGACGGACGTTGACGAGGCTGCCTCGGCCGGCCTTGCCGATGGCGGTTCGGTTAGCCGCAACAATTACTGCATCTTGCATGATCGTATCCTCCCGATTCGGAAAATCGGCTAGTTGCGCAGCGGTCGGTTCGTCTTCAGCATCGTTTCGATGCGAGCCTGGGTCTTCTCTTCGCCGCATAGGCTGAGAAAGGCCTCGCGCTCGAGATCGAGCACGTACTGCTCGTCAACCGGCGTATTCTCTGGGATGTCGCCACCGGTGAGTACCTTGGCCAGCTTTTGGCCGATCGCAACGTCGTACTCGGTCGCAAAGCCCGACCGGTGGAACCCATCGACACCGAGCACGAGTGCGGCGAAAGCGCTGCCACCTGCGAGCTTGATCTTGCGCCGTTCCGGCGGCTCATAGCCTGCGACGTGCAATCCCAACACTTCTTGTTTGGCGTACTGGATGATGTGGTCGCGGTTGAGCACGACGCGCGTTTGCCAGGGCAGCAGGTGTCCGTTCTCGATCGCCTCCTTGCCACTGGTACTCACCTTGGCGGTGGCGATGTTCTCGAACGACTTCTGGACCAGGTTGAGCGGCGGCACCACGACACCGCGCGGAATACCCGCCTGGAACTTGCAGACCATCTCCTTGACTCCGCCCGCGCCCGGGATCAAACCGACGCCGACCTCGACGAGACCAACATAGGCTTCACCCGCCAAAACGACGCGGTCGCAGTGCATCGGGATCTCGCAGCCACCGCCCAGCGCCATGCCACCGACCGCCGCGACGACCGGAACGTTCGAATACTTGAGGCGCATGTTGACATTCTGGAACCCCGTAATCATCTCGCTCAACGCGTCCCAGTTCTTCTTCTGTGCGTGCACGAAGACGAGAAACAGGTTGGCGCCCGCACTGAACGCACTGGCGTGGTTGCCGATCGCAACCCCCTTCCAGCCTTCTGTCTCGGCCTTCTCGACGGCCGTGTCGAGCATCGTCACGATATTGGCGTCGACAGAATTCATCTTGGTGTGAAATTCGACGAGCAACACACCGTCTCCGGCGTCCAACAACGTGGCGCCGTCGTTACTTTCGATCACACCATTGGTGCTGCGCTTGATGTCCGGAATCCAGATGCGCTTCGGATCCCGATCGACCTGCTTGTAGCCGCCGCCAACGAGGTCGTAGTAATAGAGCCCGTCGTCTCGCTGCTCGTAGAAGGTCTTGGCTCCACTCGCGAGCATCTTCTTGACGCACGCGGGAATCCCAAAACCGTCCTTCTCCATGCGCTCCGCGGACTCGGCGACGCCGATTGCGTCCCACGTCTCGAAGGGGCCGAGTTCCCAGTTGTAGCCCCAACACATGCCGCGATCGATCTCGACCAGGTTGTCGGAGATCTCCGGGATCATGCCCGCGCTGTAGACGAGTGTCGCCGCGGTGACATTCCACGCAAAGGCGGCGCCTTCGTCAGCGCCCTCAGTCATGATCTTCTTGATGCGCTGCGCGGTGTCTTCGATGCTCTTGGCCGCATCGACCGAAGCGAAACTCGGTCGCTCCAGGGGTTCGTACTCGCCCGTGGTGTGGTCGAGGACGAATCGGTCGCTGCCCTTCTTGGAATAGAAGCCGCCCCGGGTCTTGTTCCCGAGTCGACCGGCTTCGATCATCTTCTCGATGAACCCGGGCACCCGATAGGCGTCGCGCTGGGGATCGTCGGGGATCGCGGGATAGATGTTCTTGGCCACGTGGGCGAGCGTGTCGATGCCCACCATGTCGGCCGTCTTGAAAACGGCAGTCTTCGGGCGGCCCAGCGGCTGACCCAAAATGGCGTCCACCTGGGCGATCGTCAGACCGTCTTCGAGCATACGGTTTACGGTGTACATCATCCCGTAGGCGCCGATCCGATTGCCGATGAAGTTTGGCGTGTTCTTGGCAAACACGATCCCCTTGCCGAAAACATCGCGCCCCAGCTCGGCCACCCGCTGGGTCACAGCCGGATCGGTGTCCTTGCCGGGGATGAGCTCCAGCAGCTTCATATAGCGGGCCGGGTTGAAGAAGTGGGTGCCCAGCCAGCGCGACCGGAATCCATCGGGCAAGCCTTCGACGATCGCGTCGACGTCGATCCCGCTCGTATTCGTCGAGACGATGGCCGTGTCATTGACCTGCTTGCTGACCTTGGCCATCAGCGCCTGCTTGATTTCCAGGTTCTCGACGATGACCTCGATCACCCAGTCGCATTCGGCGAGCTTGTCGAGGTCGTCCTCGAAATTGCCGGTGGTGATCAGCTTCGCATCGTCCGCACTATAGAAAGCTGCCGGCCTGGCCTTGAGCGCGGCTTTGAGGTTGCCGTTGGCGATCGCATTGCGGTCGCCTCCCTTCGCCAGATCCCCAGGCACGATGTCCAGGAGGTAGGTTCGCACCCCGGCCCCGGCCAGCAGAGCAGCGATGCCACTGCCCATGACTCCGGAACCCAACACCGCGGCGGTTTTTACCTTCTGTACCGACATGGTCTCTCCCTTTCGTCCGAGCCGCTCAAAAAATCGCGCGGCTCCGTTCTTGGGCCGCGCTCCTAGCGGGCGCCGAATCCCAGTGAAGTCGCCATTCGCTCGCGGTGGAAGCTCGCATTTCCAAAGAGGATCTCGCTCGCTTTTGCCCGCTTGAAGTAGAGGTGCGCACTGTGCTCCCAGGTGAAACCCATCCCGCCGTGGATCTGGATGCTCCGATTTGCAATGTGGAGATAGGCATCTGAACAATAGGCTTTCGCCATCCGCGCCGCGATCGATGCGGACTCGGGATCTTCGTCGCTCGCGAAAGCCGCGTTGTAGACCGCGGACCGCGCGAATTCGACCTCGACCAGCATATCCGCACATTGGTGCTTGATGATTTGAAACGAACCGATCGGCCGCCCAAACTGAAAGCGCGTCTTCGCGAAGTCGACCGTCGTCTCGAGAACGCGGTGTGCGCCGCCGAGTTGTTCGGCCGCCAATGCGACGATGGCCCGATCGAGCGCGCACTCGAGCTTGCCAGAGACATCTCCCGAAGAAATTCGCGATGCGGGCGTGTTGTCGAAGCGCAGCGCGGCGAGCCTGCGGGTTGGATCGAGCGGCGGCAGCACCTCGCGGCTGAGACCCGATGCATCTTCCGCCACGTGGAACAACGCGAGCTCACCCCCTACTCGCGCTGCAACGAGGATTTCGTTCGCAACGTGACCATCCAGCACGTAGGTCTTTTCGCCGCTGAGCTGGTACGCGTCCCCACTCGGCTCTGCGGTCATCGCAATGGCGGAGAGATCCCAGGGATTCGTGGACTCCGAAAATGCCAGGGTTGCGATGGCCTTGCCCGAGGCGAGCTTCGGAAGGATCTCGTCCTGAGCGGCCTCGTCGGCCGCGAGTTCGAGCGCGTTCGTCGCGAGCACGGCACTCGATAGATACGGAGCGCAGAGCAGCACACGACCCATCTCTTCTGCGACGATCGCGAGTTCGACCATCCCGAACCCCGCGCCGCCGTGTTTCTCGGAAACGATGAGCCCGACAAGCCCGAGTTCTTCGGCCATCCGGCCCCAACACGTCGGATCGTAGCCCTGCTCGCTAGACATCAGCTCGCGAACGCGGCTCTCATCCGACTCTTTCTCGAAAAAATCTCGGACGGTGCGTCGCAGTTCGCCGTGCTCGTCACTGAATTCGAAGAGCATGTCCCCTTCCTCCGACACTCTAGATCGTCATACCCGATTCGGTACTGCCAATCACAATGATCAACAATGACCTGATCTAACTTCGCCGAATTTCCTTCCAAGGCACGCCCTTGTCGACGCGAGGCTCACCGGGCAAGCCGAGCACGCGTTCGCCCACGATGTTTCGCATGATCTCCGACGTGCCGCCCTCGATCGAGTAGGCCCTCGATCGAAGCAGGTTGTACTTGGCCTGCAGCTTGTTATCGCTGACTGTCGTCCGCCCCTGGCGCAGCTCGTAGCCGTGTTCGTAAACGAGCGCGTCGGCACCGAGAACGTCCGAACAACACTCCCAGATCGCCTTCGAGATGTCGGCCTGCGCGACCTTTCCAATCGAACCCTCCGGCCCGGGCCCCTCGGAGTGCCGCGCGGCCCTCGCGCGGATGCCGGTAAGCCGCAGCAGCTCGGACTCGATGTACAACTTCGCGACGCGATCTCGAAGCAGCGCGTCTTCCGCCGCCGAACGCTGGGACTCGACGCTTTCGAGCAGGTCGATCAAAACCGCGATCGCCCCCCCGCCCTTCTTGCTCGCTCCACCTCCGAGCGCCACCCGCTCGTTCATCAGCGTCGCGATTGCCACCTTCCAACCCTGCCCTTCCTCGCCGAGCATCTGGCTGTGTGGAATTCGCGCATCGTCGAAGAAGACTTCGCT
This sequence comes from Deltaproteobacteria bacterium, assembly GCA_019313605.1. Classification (GTDB taxonomy): domain Bacteria; phylum Myxococcota_A; class UBA9160; order UBA9160; family SMWR01; genus JACZVU01. The sequence continues at coordinate 1 of JAFDAW010000190.1, read as the reverse complement.
G
>JAFDAW010000189.1 GCA_019313605.1 Deltaproteobacteria bacterium | reverse complement strand
ATCCTTGGCGTAGAGGCAGTCGTCGACCAATCGAATCGCCTTGCTGTCGAAGAGTTGATGCAGGGCCCGGTGGGCTTCGAACATCGAAAGGCCGCAGTCGTCCGCGAGTTCCCGAAGCGTGCTCTCGATCCGGTACCCGCCCTTCGTTTGGGGTTCCGCTTTGCGAATCAAGTCCCGCACCATCGGCCGAAGCAGATCGTCGACTCCCAACACAGCCAGCCTTCGCTCCGCTTCGATCAGCCGCGAAACGAGCACCCGAATCATCCGGATCGCAATCTCTGGCTCGCCCAGACACATCGCCTCGAGGGTCTCGCGGTCGAGTTCCAACACCCGAGTGTTACAGACCGCGACGGCCTCGTTGGTGCAAGGCTTGCCGAGCACCACCCCGAGTTCTCCGAAAAAATCGCCGGCTCCGAGCCGGGCCACGACACGCTTGCCACCCTGCACGGTTCGAGAGAGCTCGATCTCTCCACTCTGGATGACGTAGAGCTTGTCGCCGGAGTGGCCCTCGTGGAGCACGGTTTCGCCGGCCTGGAAGGCGCGCTGATAGGAGCCGCGAACCCGGACATCGGTATCGTCGTTTCGCACCGCCAAACCGCCCCCCCTCTGGAGCTGCCTCAAGAGCGGTTTCGACGATTCTGGCCTTCAGCTTGAGGATCCCGCCGGAGCCCCGACAAGTCCCGAAATCAGGCATGCGCGCGGCCTAGAGGGCCGGCTCTTGCGCCTCGGAGGAGCCGAGCAAGGGCGCCACCAGGCGCTCCAGCTCCTCCACCTCGATCAAACCGACGTGGAGTGACTCGATGTCCCCATCGGAGTTGATGATCGCGAGAGTCGGAAATCCCATCACGCCGAACTCGCGCGCCAGGCCCTCATCTCCGATTGCGATCTGGTATTCGACACCCTTTTCTTCGATCCACGGAGCCACGACCGAGGCGCCTTCGACATCGACCGCGACACCGATCACCGCCACGTCATTGGCCGCTCGATGAATCCCCCAGAACGCATTCAGCTCGGGGACCTGGTAGATGCACGGGACACACCAGGTCGCCCAGAAGTCGAGCACGACGGGCTTGCCGCGATGGTCGGCCAGCGCGATCGGGCGACCGTCGACGCCCTTTAGTTCGAAACGCGGCGCGGGCCGCTTGGGCTTCTCGGAATCAGCTTCGGATGCCGATGCACTCGAGTCACCGCCCTCCTGAGCACTGCAGCCCAGCACCGGGAGTAAAATCACCCACAACACCAGAAGCACCCCGCGCGCTCCCGCTCGAACGGCTCGTTGGTTCATTGAATCATCCGCTCTGCGGCAGAGACCCACTCGTTCATGAATTGGAACTGGCTGTTGAGGACGGTCAGTTGATCCGTCACGAGCAAGATCCCGACGCCGACGAGAATCCCACCCGAGGCGATTTCAAATTTGCGGAAGTGCCGTTTGATGCGCGAGAACGCCTGGAAGAAATAATCGATGCTCCAGCCCGCAAGCAGGAACGGGATCCCGAGGCCGGCCGAGTAGATCATCAGCAGCAGCATCCCCTGCAGCGCCGTGTCTCCACTGCCTGCGAGCGTCAGGATCATCGCCAGCGGCGGCCCGATGCACGGCGACCATCCGAGCGCAAAGCCGGCACCCACGAAAAACGAACTCAGCGCGCTCCTCTGCTTGAACTTCAAGTTCAAGCGGGTGTCGCGATACAGGGCTTTGATGGGAATCAGGCCGGTCATGTGAAGGCCCAGCAAGATGATGAAGACCCCGGCGATCTGCACGAAGCCGAACCGGAAGCCCAGGATCTCCGCCTGCCAGGTGCGCAAGACATGCCCGATCGCAAACGCGCCGACACCCATCAATACGAAGATGCAGGAGAAGCCTGCGACGAAGGCGCCACACGCGAGCATCACGCGCCGCCGAATCATGGCGGTGCTTCCGCCCTCTTGCATCTCCTCGACCGAGATACCCGAGACCAGTGACAGGTAGGCGGGCATCAGCGGCAACACGCAAGGCGACAGCACGGAGATCAGGCCGGCCGCAAATGCCAGATAGATGTGAGAGCCGAAGTCAGTCATAAGCCAGTCGGAGAGAATCGCGGTTCGGGATCAGGCGCGCCAGCCATCCCGCATCAATCGGCCAGCCCTCCCCGCTCCTTCACCCTCCCATCCAACAGTCCCCAACCAACCGAAACCCTCTCGCGCTGCCCGAGCCCCAACCCCACCGGGCCTCAGATAGCACCACATCCCCCCAAACAGCCCAACGGAGCAAACACGACCCCCCGGCCCCCCGCCCGGTAAAGCCCTCTCACGAGGAAGCGCCCCAATCGAGAGCGACCCCGTAAACTGGGCCCCCGCTAGTGGTGAGTAGCGAACCCACCCAGCTGACCTGCGCGGGCTGCTAGTGGTGAGTAGCGAACCCACCCAGCTGACCTGCGCGGGCTGCTAGTGGTGAGTAGCGAACCCACCCAGCTGACCTGCGCGGGCTGCTAGTGGTGAGTAGCGAAACTACCCAGCTGGCCTGCGCGGGCTGCCTGTGGTGAGCAGCGAACCCACCCAGCGGTACCCGCGCGGGCTGTGCGGGCGGTTAGTAGACCTCTTCGAGGACCACCATGTCTTCGCGATAGTCGGGCTGCCGGCCGATGAACTCGAGGTGCTCCTCGCCGCGAAGGTGGCTCGGCGTGACCACGTAGTCTCCGCGAACCGCTGGCGTAATCACGGCGCTCATCACTTCGGTGTCTCCACCCGAGAGCCCCCATGCGATCCCACCGAAGACCACGCCCACGATCGAGTAGGCCATCTTCACCGGGCCGTAGATCAACGAAGAAATGACGGCGGCCGAGCCCAGTCCCGCACTGGCCCCCTTGCTGTCAGCGCTTGCTGGACTCGCTTGAAGCAAGAGAACCAGCACGCCCAGCATTACAGTGACGCGCATTGCATTGATTCGAATCACGATATCCCCTCTCGATTGGCGATTCCCATCTGAATCGCTTTTCAGCGCGAACCCGCATCGGCGGGTCCACGCCACCCCACTTTATGATGCCGCTGGGATCGCCCAAGTCAACCCGCAAACCGAAACCAGCTGGATGTTCTGGAAACTCCGTTCACCCGCCAGCCGCGATTGCGCAACCGGGAATCCGATCAGAAGAGCTTCTCGGTGTCGAGAAGAATCGTCACGGGCCCCGAGTTCACGAGCGAGACTTCCATCGAGGCCTGGAACCGACCGGTGACGACCGGCACCCCAGTTTCACGTGCTGCATCCACGACAGCCTCGATCAGCGGAGCCGCCTGCTCAGCCGGACAGGCTGCCACAAATGACGGTCGCCTACCGTGACGGGCGTCACCGTAGAGGGTGAACTGCGACACGACCCCCAAGGTTCCGCCGGTGTCGAGCAGGGAGTGGTTCATGCGGCCGGCTTCATCGGCGAAGATCCGCAGATGAACGATGCGGTGGGCGAGCGCCGCTGCGGATTCGGCGGTATCCGCTTGCCCCGCCCCAACGAGGGCGAGCAATCCCTCGCCCATCTCACACGCGACCTCGCCTTCGACCGAAACCTGGGCACTGCGAACCCGCTGAACGACTGCGCGCACCTAGAGTGTTTCCTGTTCCGCGAAGCGGCCGTTGTAGCGCGCGGCTCCCTCGGTGCGCATCAGCACGAGCTGGCAAAGGCGAACACCCGCGTGAATCCGCAGCGGGCGATCCGCGACATTGCTCATTTCGAGAACCTGGCGGTTTGCGACGCCCGGCTGCACAAAGGCCGACGTCACGTGAATCATCAGCCCGAGCCTCGCGAATCGGCTTCGGCCCTCCAGGAACCCGCAGAGATCGCCGGGCAACTCGATCCGCTCTCGCGTGATGCCGTGAATCGTGCACCCGGGTTCGAGCACATAGGGTTCGTCGAGTGGGTAGACGCGCGTGTGGTCGCGATAATCCGCGTCTTCCCGCAGATCGATCGGCCCATCGTTGGACTCGAATACACGAATTTCATCGCCCAACGTCAGGTCGATGGACGCGGCACCGAGCTGCTCCAGGCAGAACGGATCGATGTTCAGCCTGCCGGATTCGATTTCCGCCAGAATTACGTCTCGGGTGAGCACAGACATTGGGCGCGCGATGTTAACCTAAGCGCCGTGTCGCACCCCTACTTCGATCTCCCACGGCCCATTTCAATCGCACATCGCGGATGCGCGGGCGAGGCCCCGGAAAACACGATTCCCGCGTTCGAGCGCGCGCTGAGCCAGGGGGCCGGCGTGCTGGAAAGCGACCTCCACCTGACCCGCGACGGCATCCCGGTCCTGATTCACGACGCGATCGTCGATCGCGTAACGGACGCCTCGGGAGCGGTCGCCGATTTCAGCGCGGAGGCTTTGCGGCGCTTCGATGCCGGCTACCACTTCAGCTCCGATGGCGGCCAGACGCATCCGTATCGAAATCGGGGGACGAAGATTCCGAGCCTCGAAGAAGCGTTTCTCCAATTCTCGGACGCCCGCTTCAACCTCGAGCTCAAAGCGCCCAGCTCCCGACTGATCGCCGCGACGCTGGAACTCGTCGCCAAGTATCAGCGAGAGGCCATCACGCTTCTCACCGCGGGAGACGACGAGATCATGGCAAAGCTTCGCGATCAACTCGGCCGCCTCGCGAACCCGATCGCCCAGGGTGCGAGCGAGCGCGACATCCGCGAGTTCCTTCAGGGCGCGGCTGCGGGAACCGAACCCTCCCCGGGCCCGATGGCACTCCAGGTCCCCCCGGATTTTGGTGGGCAACCGGTCGTCACCGAGTCCCTGATCGAATTCGCACACGCCAGAGGGGTCCAGGTGCACGTCTGGACAATCAACGACCCCGCCGAAATGCATCGCCTGTTCGATCTCGGTGCAGACGGCATCATCACCGACTACCCCGGGCGACTCGCGGCGGTGATTGACGATCGGCGCGGTGACGGTTGAACCCATGCCGAAGCGATCACCGCCGTCCGAATTCTTCAATGATCAGCTCGACCGAATCCGGGCCGCGTCTCAGCTGGGCGCGGTTGCCGACCTCGCCTGCGGTCGCGGACGCCACACACTCGCCGCGGCTGAAGCCGGCATTCCGGTCATCGGAATCGACCGCAATCGAAGCTTCCTCGCAGAACTTCACGAAGCCGCGCAGCCGGCGCTCGCATTCGAAACGCTCCTCGCAGACCTCGAGAATCCGGCTGAGATTCCACTTCGAAGTGATTGTTGTGGAGCCGTTTTGGTCTTTCGCTACCTGCATCGCCCGCTGATTCCCGCGATCCTGCGCGTACTCGCACCCGGCGGCTTGCTGGTCTACGAAACCTTCACCAACGATCAGCGCGCACTCGAATCCGGCCCGCGCAATCCCGACCACCTGCTCGAGTCCACTGAGCTGCCCGAACTCTTCTCCGAACTGGAAATCCTCGATCACTGGGAAGGCCTCACCCACGGAACCGAATGCGCCCAGGTCGCTCGTATCAGCGCCCGCGCAAGACCAGCTGAATAGTACGCAGTTCAGGAGGAGAGACGTGGACCGAAGAATGGGTCCGAGAGAACCGAAATCATTTGAGTTACGGCCATTTCAGGTGGACTCCAGGCACTATGTCGCGTACTTCGCCCGATGCACTCGACACACGTCGATCGCTCGCGTCGGAATCCGACCGAAATAACACGCTT
>JAFDAW010000188.1 GCA_019313605.1 Deltaproteobacteria bacterium | reverse complement strand
CGACGACGCAAAGAGAAGTCGAAGACTTCTCCAGCTAGCAGCGCTAGGGCGATTGAGAGCAACGCAGCCAGCGGTGATGCAGCGGCGTTCGGCCGGCGCGACAGTCTTGGGTCACGCTCCTAGCTGAACTCGTCGTCGGCTTCGTCGGAGATCTTGCCGCCGGGCTTGTCGCCAGCACCCGTTTCGCCCGGCTCGGCGTGCTGGAGGGATTCGACGGCGTCGGCTACTCGCCGCAGGTTTTCGTTGAGGGCTTCGATGTCCGCGCGGCGCGGCAGATCGAGCACCTTGAATACGCGCTCCATTGCGCCTTGCACGATGCGATCGAAATCCGGTGTGGCGACCGCGATCCATTCTCCGAGCTTGCTCGCATCGTGCTCCCGGTCTTTGACGATCTTTCGCAGGTTGTTCTGCAGCCCCTCGATCCCCTCGCTGGCGTCGCCTACACCCCGGCGAAGCGCGCCGTAGAGTGCATCGCCACCGCGCGAGATCAACTCGGACAACATGGTTCGCGACGCCGCGCTGTTGGAGCGTTCGTGGTCTACCAGGATCTGTGACAGCGCGACGTTCGTGATGTCTTCGCCGGTTTCGTTGTCGATGACGCGAACGTCTTCACCCGCGTCGATCAACTCCGCGATGCCCTTCAGTGTGATGTAGCGGCTGGTCTGGGTGTTGTAGAGCTTTCGGTTCGCGTAGCGTTTGATCAACACGCTCATCGCGGATTCCTCGCATCGCAGCACCGGGAAATCCCGTACTGCCGTTCGACACCCCAGATTAGCTCAGATCTCGTTCGGGAAACCGTCTTCGTCAACTTCGTCATCCCTCGACGGTTACGCGTTGCACACGCGACTTTTTGCGCCGCCCGGATTTCGAGCGCCCCGCCTTGCGCGCGCCGCGCGGCGGGTCTTCTTCGCTCTCAGCCGGGTCCCGATCGGGTTCGCGACGGACCCCAAACTCCCACAGCAGTTCGCGAAGTCCGAGAAAAGCGCGCAATACCGCGCGCGCTTCTGGGTCGGATTCGGCGCGCGCCTGCCAACGCGCGATTTCGGCATCGAGCGCTTCCGCGATCGAGCGGAGCAAAGCAGCGGCGTCACCGGTGGCCGCACCGCCGTCGAATTCCGCGCGGAGCCCCTCGAGAATTCGCGCGAGCGGACCCAGTATGGCGTTGGCTGCGGACGCTTCTCCGGTCAGCGCCAACGACGATGCGTCGAGCAGTGCGCGAATGGCTGCGAGTGCTTCGGCGATCGCCGAATGGGTGTGCCTCCGCGCTCGGGCGAGGGCTTCGGCTGCGCTTTCCGGGGGGGCCGCCTCGCCCTGCCGCTTTCGGTCTCTGGGGGGGGCGCTCGTCGGCACGCTACGGCTCCTCGTCCTTCCCTGCGATCTGATCCGCAACGCACCCCAGGCTCGAAAGGTCGTGAACGTCTCTTTCGAACTCCGGTATGCAACCCCAGAAGCAGCCCTGTGCTTCGACTCTTTCGCGCAGGGGCTGGGCGAAGCGCGCGTCGGCTCGCACCCACTCAGCGTATCTCGTCGCCGCTTTCGCCGCCGCTTTGGCGGCGAGTTCCGCGGGATAGTCGGCGCCTTCGCTGGCCCACAGCGCATCCCGCAGCGCCTCGACGTCTGCGCTTCGCTGAGGTTCGTCCGCAGGTGGGGAGCCCTGCGACGGCCAGATCCGGACTCGGTTCGCCAGCACTCCCGCGAGCGAGACACCGAAGGCCTCGAGGTGGTCGAGGAAGTCGGTGGCGTGCCCCGCAGAGATCCGGCCGGGGCCCGACACCAGGACGAAGGTGGACTGGGGGCCGAGCAGCAGGGCTCGGACGTGCAGGGCTCGGTCGCGAAAGCCGATGGACATGGCGTCGAACGCGATCAAGAATTCGGAGAGGTCCTCGAGAAAACCGATGCCCGTGATGCGCTCTAGAACCTGCAGCACCTTTTGGGTGGCGCGATGGAATAGCCGGAAGCCGAAGCGGCCCGCTTTGAAAGCGGGGTGGATCAGCATCTTCACGATCCGGCTGTCGAGGAATTCGAGCAGGCGCTGGGGGGCTTCGAGAAAGTCGAGCGCGTGTTGTGCCGGTGGTGTGTCGACGACGATCAGGTCGAACGCGGCGCTCTGGTACATCTCGAAGACCTTTTCCATCGCCGAGTATTCCACGCTGCCCGCGAGCGCATTGCTGACGTGCCGGTAGATGGAGTTGGCAAAAACCCGATCGCGGATCTCTTCGCTCTCCGCGAAACGCTCGACGAGGTCGTCGAAAGTGCGCTTCATGTCGAGCATCATCGCCGATAGATTGCCCGCCTCGGGGACGCCGAGTTCGTCGAGGACACCGCGCGGGATTGCCTGGGGCCGATTTCCAAGCGATTCGACCCCCATCGCATCCGCGAGTCGGCGCGCCGGATCGATCGTGAGCACCAGTGCCTTGCGACCTCGCCGCGCCGCCTCCAATGCGAGCGCTGCCGCGACGGTCGTCTTGCCCGCGCCCCCACAGCCCACGCAAACGATGACTTCCCGGTCCGCGAGCATGGCGTCGATTCTTGCGTCGGGCTTCATTCGAGAAAGACCGGGTCCGCGAGCAGTGCGCTCGCCAGCGACGAGATCTGGTCCGGACTCTGGATGCCCTCTGCGAGCCGCGGGAGTTCGACGATCGGCAGCCCCGTCGTGTGTTGGATTTCGGCCGCAAAGTGGCGATTGAGTTCGTGTCGCGATCGGAGATAGCGCGCGCAGCGGGCCAGGACGCGCGGGGACGGCAGCGCTCCGAGTTCGAGATCGCCATCGAGTCGCGCCAGCGCTTCGTCGAGATCCGAGATCTCGGCGGGGAAGGGTGCCCCAACGACCGCATTGACGATCACGCGGTCGATCGAGATCCCCATCTCATCGCGAACGCGGTCCGTCAGTTCTGCGATCTCGCGCGCGGGGAGTTCCTCGGCGAGCGCAACCGGCAGCACGAGCGTCTGATCCGGATCCTCGAGCAACTGCTCGACGCGCTCCGCATGCGCGTGAAGCGGACCGGCCCGCACCGCAGAGACGACCACGCGCGGAACATCGAGAAACGCGACACCGTGTCCCGTGGCCGGCGCGTCCACGACGATCAGGTCGAATTCGTGCCTCGGGGGATCTCCGGTGTCGAGCTGGGCGAGGTGCCAGATCTTTCCGAGCGTGATCAGCTCGCGCCACCCGGGCGCCGCCGTCATCAGCTGGCGAAACGCCTTGTTGCGCACCACGGCGTCCACGACCGCGCGGACCCCGAGTTGCAGGGTGAGGTACTCCGCGAGCGCCTCGAAGGGGTCGATCCGGATGGCTCGAAGGCCCGGGAGGAGCGAGCAGCCCGCGTAGCCCGCCTGGGGCGCCCGCGGATCCAGCAGGCGGGGAATCTGCTCGTCTGGGCCCATTTCGGCGACCAGAACCCGCAGGCCCGCCCGGGCGGCGGCCAGCGCGAGAGTGGCCGAAACCGTGGTTTTGCCGGTCCCGCCCTTGCCTGTGACGATGACGAGCCGGTGCTCCAGAAGGGACCGCTGGCTGTCTGCGGCCAAGAAAGAGCCTCCAAGAGCCTTGATCTGCCGTTTCGGGGGCCCCGTGGATCTCAAGCGGGACCCGCTCGCCTCCGAAACGAATGAGACGGACCGGATTTGGGAAAGCTCCCCAAGCATAGCCGGGGTGGCTCGATCTGCGTTGCCGAAATTGGGGAGGGGCTCGATCTCCGTGTTTGTCACCTGCGAAAATTGCGACGCCGAATACGAGCTGGACGACGCCAAGATCCCGGCGGGCGGCGCGCGATTGCGCTGCACGAGTTGTGATCACTCCTTCATCGTCACGCCTCCCGAGGCGAGCGACATCCGAAGCGCGGACGATCTCGCCCACGACGCACTCACCGCCGAACGTCGACCCGAAGCCGACCCGGATCCCGAACCCAAATCGGCGTCCATCAAGAGTTTCGATTTCTCCGGCGAAGCCGAAGCGGATCCCGAGTTCGAAGCGGCGCTCGAAGCGGCGTCCGAAGAGGGATTCGACCCCAACGACGAAACCGAACCGGACCCCGCATTCGAAGCGGCGATGGATGAAGGTTTCGACATCGACACCGAAGCGGCTGCCGGTGCCGAAAATGAAGTGGCGTCTGAAGAGGGATTGGATCTCGACGTTGAAGTCGATTCGGATTCCGAAATCGAAGCTGCGTCCGAAGAGGGATTGGACCTCGACGTTGAAGTGGATCTGGATTCCGAAATCGAAGTGGCGTCTGAGGAGGAATTGGACCTCGACGTTGAAGTCGATTCGGATTCTGAATTTGCAGCTGCGCCCGAAGAGGGATTCGATCTCAACGGTGAAGCGGATCCGGAAACCGAACTCGAAGCGGCTTCCGAAGAGGGTTTCGACCTCAACCGCGAAGCGGATCCAGACTCCGAGATCCAAGCGGCATCCGAAGAGGATTTTGATCCCGACGGCGAAGACGAATGGGAATTCAACGAGGACGTTGAAAGCTCAGAGCCTGAAGCGGGCGGGGACGCGCCCGAGCCTCCGCTCGAAACGACCGAGTCCCCATTCGACGAAGGCGATGACTGGAGCGACCTCTCCAAGGCCGAGGAAGTAGTCGACGAACTGCTCGGGTCCAGTGACGTGATCGAGGCCGACGCCGCGGCGGCTGTCGATGACCTGCTCGGTGAGGTCGATAGCGTCGAGTCGCTTTCGGGAGAATCGGATGAGGATTTGCCAGCCGAATCGGAGCGTCCGAGTGCGGCTCTCGACATCGGTGGCGCGCCCGCAATCGATGACTCCAACGACGGCCTCGCAGCCGATTCCGGCGGCGCCTTCGAAGATCTTTCGGATTGGGAAATGTTCGATCAGCCGGCTGAGAGCGACGGGTCGGCGGTGTCGGCCGGAGCCGGGTTGGCTGCTGCCGCGCGCGATGGCACGCGCGCCGAACCCCAGGTGGAAATCGCCGTCGAGATGGACGGCGATACGCGAACAGCCAAGCGCTGGACCGATCGCGTCGTGGCGGTTGTGGGTTGGGGAGCGGTTTGTGCGCTGATGAGCGTCGCGCTCGTCGGTAGTTTCACCTCGAATTTGAGCGACGCGAAAGCGACCCTGGGAAGCTGGAGTGGCGCTGGCTTCGAGGCCGATCGGATCGCTGGCCGTTGGGTGGACAACGCGACTGTGGGTTCGATCTACGTGGTTTCCGGTCGGGTGCGCCGCGCGTCGGGTTCCGGTCGGGCTGCGCAGAAGACTCTCGGGATTCGGCTGATCGACACGAAGGGCCGGGAGATCGATCGGACCCCGATCCCGCTGGCCCCCACCGTTCCCGAGCGCATCTTGCGCGAGTCCAGCCTCGGTGAAATCGACATCTTCCAGGCAGGTCGCGCTGGCCGAGTCGCTGCAGTGGGAGAGCGCTGGATTTCTTTCGAGGCCGTGGTGACCGACCTACCTCGATTTGCGGGCCGCTTCGAACTTCAAGCGATCGACCGCTAGGCGCGCCGCGGAAACGCGGCGAGAGGGCTCTGATTTCTCAGCTGTCTTTGTCCCCGTCCGCGACCTTGTCCGGATCGGGCGTCACGTCGATCTCGCCCTTCTCCGAGACGCCGGCTTTGAAATTCTTGATCGCCTTGCCGAGGCCGCTGCCGAGTTCTGGCAAGCGCCGCGCGCCAAAGATCACGATCACGATTCCGAG
>JAFDAW010000012.1 GCA_019313605.1 Deltaproteobacteria bacterium | reverse complement strand
GAAATCCGCTCGAGCGCGATGGTTCGCGCGATGCCCGCGACCGCGCCGCTCGTGATGGGTGGCGTCGAGACGGCACCCGCTCGCGACACGACGAATAGATTGCTGTTGGCGCCTTCGATCAGGTGCCCGGTTGCGTCCAGCAATACAGCCTCGTCGACTCCCGCAGCGCGCGCGTCTTCCGCGGCGAGCGACAGGGTCAGCCGGCTTGAGACCTTCATACCATCGGCGAGCGAAGCGCCGTCGTGCGGGAGCGCGACGATGATTGCGGACCACTCGCTCGGATCCTTCCCGAGTTTGCGCGCGACGCCAATCAGATGGGTTGCCCCGTCGGCGTCGCGACTGAGCTGCAGTCGAATCACGCCTTCACCGTCGGGAAGCGCCGCCTCGCCGAGATCCCCGATGGCTCGCCGGATCTTCGCTTCGGAAACTTCGCCGAGGCGCAGCGCTTTCGCGCCATCCTGAAGTCGCACGATATGTCGATCGACGAATCGCGGCCGTCCCTCGGCGATGCGCAGGGTGGTCAGACAGCCGCGCCCCTCGCGAAACGCGCTGTCGTCCGCTCGAACGACAGCGCGATTGCCGGGCAACACTTCGCCATCGACCCAGCACAGATTGATCGAGTCGGACGGCATCCGGATGGGGGTCCGTTCAGCGCTTTTCGATCGGCGTGTAGGCGGTCTCCGTGGGTCCCGTATAGATCTGCCGAGGTCGCCCGATCTTGAAGTGCGGGTCTGCGTGCAGCTCCATCCACTGGGCGATCCAGCCCGGCATGCGGCCCAGTGCAAACAGCGCCGTGAAGAGATTGGACGGGGTGCCGATCGCGTTGTAGATCACGCCAGAGTAGAAATCGACGTTGGGGTAGAGCTTGCGTGAAACGAAGTAATCGTCGTTCAACGCGATCTCTTGCAGCTCCATCGCAATCTCGAGCAGTTTCGTCTGGGTGCCGAGCTTCTCCAGCACCTCGGAGCAGGCATCCTTGATGATCGTCATGCGCGGGTCGAAATTCTTGTAGACGCGATGCCCGAATCCCATCAGCCGCGATGTATCGTCACGGGACTTGGCCTTTTCGACGAACTCCTTGGCGCTGAGGCCCTCGTCGCGGATCGCGGAGAGCATATCGATCACCGCCTGGTTGGCGCCGCCGTGGCTCGGGCCCCAGAGGGCTTGAATGCCCGCCGAAATCGCGCTGAAGAGGTTTCCCATCGACGAGCCGACGATTCGAACCGTGCTCGCCGAGCAGTTCTGCTCGTGATCGGCGTGGAGGATCAGCAGCAGGTCGATCGCCTTCTTGACGACCGGATCGACTTCGTATTCCTCGCAGGGTGTTCCGAAGAGCATGTAGAGGAAGTTGCCCACGTAGCCGAGTTCGTTGCGCGGGTACATGAAGGGCTGGCCGATCGAATGTTTGTACGAATAGGCGGCCATGGTCGGGAACTTCGCAATCAGTCGATGGACGGAGGTTTCGACATCGTGCGGATCGCGCGGGTCGAGGCCGTCTGGATAAAAGGTGGCGAGTGCACCGATCGCCGCCGAGCACGCGGCCATCGGGTGCGCGTCCTTGGGCATCGCGCCGAAGAAGCGCTTGAAGTCCTCGTGGATCATCGTGTGGAAGGTGATCGAGGCCGTGAAATCATCGAGTTGGTCCTGGGTCGGCAGGTGGCCGAAGACCAGGAGGTAGGCGACCTCGATGAATGTGCTGTTTGCGGCCAGTTCTTCGATCGCGATTCCCCGGTAGCGCAAGATCCCCTTGTCACCGTCGATGAAGGTGATCGCGCTCTCACAGGAGCCGGTATTCGCATAGCCTGGGTCGAGGGTGATGACCCCGGATTCGTTGCGCAGGTTCGAAATGTCGATTGCCCGCTCGCCTTCGCTGCCTTCGACGATGGGCAGCTCGAAGGTTTTTCCGTCGATCAAAAGCTGGGCGGTCTTTGCCATGGGGGGCTCCCTATTTGTTGATTCGATGGCCAGGTGATCGCACGATCGGGTAGTCGAGGCACTTGCGAGCACCCGCACATCGGAGTTTTTCGGATTTGGCGCCTAGCCGGCTAAGATTAGCGAAAACCACCCAAAACCGACAGACCAAACGTGCGTAAAAAGCGTTGTGCGCGTCTGTGAGCGAGCATCATTTCGTGCGGGCGATTCCACACGTGAATACTATCGCATCTAATCGTACCGCGGTGGGCCGTGTGTGGCGTATTGCTACGAATTCGACACTGAATCTGGTGTAATAACCGTTGCATCCGAACGGGATCGCGGTAAATCCCGAGTGCTGTATTGCTATGCATACAACACTGACTCCGGCGAGAACCTTGGAGGCAAATCATGCAGCCCGCGAAGAGCGCAGAAGCCAGCGAGGATCTCCGGTTCCTGATTCGGGATCTCCCGATCGCCCCCGAGCGCATCCGTCGCTTTCTCGACGAACGGAGTCATGAAGCGCGCGTCGACGCAATTCGATCGCTCAGTGGCACCGAGTTGCACAGCCTCTACGTGGGTGTCGACGGATTCAAGCCCGTCACGCTCGAAGATCTGGTTCCACCGGCAGTCGAGGATTTTACGACCGTGAGACACCACGGAAAGAATAGCCTGCCGGTCTTCACACATTTCGAGAAGCGCCTTTGCCGGCCCCCGTGCACCAATCGTGAGCCGGCGACGGAACTCTACGGATTCAACTTCCAGAGCCTGGCTCCGATTACGGGTCCCGGCTATTTCATTGCTCGCGAATCAGAAGATCGCCCCGAAGTCCTGATCGACTATCTCAGCCTGCCTCCCGAACACCCGCAGGGCTGGCCGCCGGTTCGCCCCAACGACCGCGGGCTGGCGCGGTTGGTCTATGGATTCCTGTGCGACACACTTCGGGGAGTGTCCGATCACGTGACGATCGGTTCGGCGGCCCGCAAGGGACGAGATCTCGGCAGCTGGTTCGCACTCTGCCGCGAAGACTGAGATCGCCCGATCAACCGCCGGCGAGTTTGACCGTGTAGCCCCGCTCGCGAAGAGACTCGGCGAGTGTGTCGCGGTGGTCCCCCTGGATCTCGATGACGCCATTCTTTGCGGAGCCACCCGTCCCGCAGCTCCGCTTGAGTTCGCCAGCGAGTGCCCGCAACTCGTCTTCCGGAAGGGGAACTCCCGAGATCGTGGTGACCGTTTTGCCGCGCCGGCCCTTGACCTCGCGCCGGATTCGTACGATCCCGTCTCCGCGGTCCGCGCGCGGGCTCTTTCGACACGCGCAGCGCGCGATCGGTTTTTCGCAGTGGGGGCAGGTCTGGCCGCTTCCGCTGGAATAGACCAACCCATCGCCGCGCCGTGTGGCCACTGTCGACACCTCCAACCTCGGCCGATACTGTACCCCGCCATGCGCACCCGCAATCGGCTTGTTTCGTCCACGATCGCATTCGCCGCACTCTTGTGCGCGGCTGAGGCGCTCGCGAATCCGGCGATCGATGACTCGGCGCTCCGAACGCGGCAGACGAAGCTCGACAATGGATTGACGGTCCTCACGCTCGAAGACCACACCACCCCCGTCGTCGCGTTTCAGATGTGGGTTCGGGTGGGGTCCAGCGACGAGGCCCGCGTGACGGGTCTCGCCCATCTCTTCGAGCACATGATGTTCAGGGGCTCGAAGAACATCCCCCCCGAAAAACACGGCCAGATCATCCAGTCTCGCGGTGGCCGCACCAACGCCTATACGACGTCGGACATGACGGTCTATACGACGGAAATCCCATCCGAGGCGCTTCCGCTCGTGATCGCGCTCGAAGCCGAGCGCCTCGCAAATCTCGACATCTCGGAAGAAACGCTGGTGAGCGAGCGCGAAGTCGTGCTCGAAGAGCGGCGCATGCGAACCGAAGATCAGCCCGGCGGTCGCGCCCGCGAGGCGCTGTACGCACTGACCTTCCAGGCGCTTCCCTACCGCTGGCCCGTCATCGGCTGGCGCAGTGACGTCGCAAATACCACGATCGAAGATTGCCGTGAATTCTTCTCGACCTTCTATGTCCCCAACAACATCGTGATCGCGATCGTCGGGGATTTCGACGCTGACGCGGCGCTCGAGCAGGTCCGCGAGAGTTTCGGAGACCTCGCACCCGCGCTCGAGATCCCGCGCCATGTAACCGAAGAGCCTCGCCAGAGCGGAGTTCGGCGCGCACAGGTTCACTTCGAACTGCACGCTCCAGTGCTCGCTACGGCCTGGCACGCGCCACCAGCCGGCCACCCCGACGCCGAAGCGCTCGACGTGGCCAGCGAAATCCTCTCCGGAGGTCGCTCGAGTCGGATTTATCGCCGGCTGATCCACGAAGAGCAGATCGCGTTGTCGGCTTACAGTGTGTATTCGGAATTCGCGGGTGCGGGCATCTTTGGCACCTATGCGAGCGTGCGTCCGGACGCGAACATCGATCGCGTCGAGGCGTCGTTACTGGAAGAGATCACCCGACTCCGCGACGAGCCCGTCACGGCTGAGGAACTCGAGAAAGCCAAGCGGCAGATCGAAGTCTCGATGATCCACCAGTTGACCACCAACTCGTCCATCGCGGGCCGGATCGGTTACGACGTGACGATCCTCGGAGCGATCCGTCCGCTCGAGGATCGGCTCGCGGCGATCCAGGCCGTCGACGCGGATGACGTCCAGCGCGTCGCGCGCGCCTACCTGGTCGACGCTGGCCGCAACGTCGTCCACGTCGTGTCGCCGCCGGCTTCGACCGAGCCAGGGCCGGGGGAATCGTGAGCGCAACCGCGAGGTTCATGGGGCTCGTTGGGCTCGCGTCGCTGATCGCCTGTGCGGGCTCCGTCGACACGCCGATCTGGGACCAGCCGCCGCCGCCCATCGCGGACTCGCCGGTCGTCGAGCCGAGCAAGCTGCATCGGTTCGAACTCGACAACGGGCTGTCGGTGATCATTCTCGAGGACCATCGCCTGCCCCGGGTTTCACTCGGGATCGACCTTCGTCGCGGAGCCGCCTCCGTGGAGTCGGATCGGGCCGGCCTCGCGGGCTTTACCGCCGAGCTGATGAAGCGCGGTGCGGGCGATCGCGACTCGCTCGAACTGGCTTCGGCGATCGACGCGCTCGGTTCCGTTCTCAGCGTGCGCGCCGATTGGGATTCCATCACGGCTCAGATCTGGGGTCTGACGCGGGATCTCGACAACATGCTCGAGATTCTCGGCGATGTGGTCCTGCGTCCCCGCTTTGACGACGAAGAGGCGGTTCGAGCCCGTGGAGAGCTGCTCGCGGCGCTCGAGCGAGCGACCGACGATCCCCATTACCTCGAGCGCCGCTTCGCGGCGGCCGCCCTGTATTCGGGCGGACGAGCTGGGCTGCCTCTCTCTGGAATCCCCGAGACGGTGATGGCGTTGGATTCTGCGGCCGCGCGCGAATTTCACGAGCAGATGTTCGTCCCCAACAATGCGATTCTCTTCGCTTCGGGCGATCTCGACGCACTCGAATTGCTCGATCGCGTCGGGGCCACATTCGGTGCCTGGCCGGCTGGCGAGATTCCCGACGCCGGTCCGCCCCTTCCCGCGCCCACCCCGACCGAGCGGCGCATCTTGATCGTGGATCGCCCCGACCTCACCCAGGCCCGGATTACCCTCGCCCACGAGGGAATTTCGCGCACGAACCCCGATCGCATTGCCGCCAGCCTCCTCAACGAAGCGATCGGGGGCAGCGGCTTTTCATCCCGCTTGATGCAGCGGGTGCGTGCCGACGCCGGCTTGACCTACGGGGTCAGCTCCAGGTTCAGCCTGTACCGCGGCGGCGGAACCTTCGCGGTTGCGACGTTTACCCGCGTGGCAGAGGTTCGAACGGTGATCGATCTGCTCTTGACCGAACTCGAGCGCGCGCGCCGCGAGCCTCCGGCGGGGTTGGAACTCGAAGAGATTCGAGCGCTCCAGGTCGGACATTTTTCGCTCGGGATCGAAACCTCCGACGCGGTGCTCAACAGCCTCGTCAATCTGGAGATCTACGACCTTCCCGAAGATTCTCTCGACACCTATCGCTCGAGAGTCCGGTCCGTGACAGCCGCCGACGTGGAGCGCCTCGCCCTCGAGTTGCTTCATCCCGATCGCGCGGCGATCGTTCTGGTGGGACCGGCGGACGCACTCGTGCCTCAATTACAGGATCTTGGACCGATCGAAATCATCCAGCCGTAAACACGGTTGAGCGTGCTAGTCGGTCGACACTTCTGGATGTCTCCAGAATCGCTCGAACTGAAGCCACTCGTCCGAGTCCGTCACCCAGTTCGCATAGATGGAGACACCGCGAAAACACTCGGGCTTTTCCGGAAATGATTCGAGGGCTGAGCGCACGCCGAGTGCTGCATTGCCGATGTTCTCGACGCTCGGATCGGAGTACTCGGGAACATCGTGATAGGCGGGAATGCCGATCAGGAATTCGTGCTTCTCGGCTGCGCACGACCACTTTGCGAGGCGGCGGGTCTGATCTCGGACGAACGCCACGTACGCGACGCGCAGCGGGAGGTTCGTGTCGTAGGCCATCAGGACGGTCTGGTCTGCGATGTCCATCGTGGCCCGGTAGAACGCACCTGACCAGAAACTCCGGTTCAGTGGAACGAAGGGGATGCCGAGCGGTGCGGCACGCGGCGTCGCCTGGCTGATGATCCAATCGCCACCCATCTGTTTGCGCACTTCCGCAAGCAACTCGAGGTACCCGGGGTGGCCGTCGCGCAGCGGCTCCAGATCGAAGTGGACGCCGTCGAAGCCCTCCGCGGCCATTCGCTCGACCACACCGACGACCGCGCGCCGCCAGTCTTCATCGCCGAGTCGGACCTTCTCGATCCGTGCACCGAGCCACGCGAGAAAGATGCCTTCTGGATACGCGCTGCGCAGCTCCGAAAAGAACGGATCGGCCGTGTCTGCGATGGATCCGTCCGCGAGCAGCGGCCCGGTGTGGACGTAGACGTAATGGATTCCGGCGCCTCTCAGGCGATTGACCAGCGTATCGATTTCAGATGCGGGTACGAGATCGCCCGAGCGAACCTCGCGGCCCGTGTACCAACGGTGCCCGACCCAGATGCCGTTGGTCGACGAATCGAAATTGTGTTGGCTGCTCGGATAGATGTGGATTGCCGCGATGAAGAGAACAATCGCCATCGCCAGCAATGCGAGCGTCCAGATCTTCCAGGCTTTCCCGATCTTCAAGATGGGGTCTCGCGGTTTGGAGGGGTCCAGACACAGTAACAAAGCCGAAGCGAATCGCGGTGACGGCGTGAATCCTGGACCCGCCGGAGCGCTCGGATTGGCTCCTCACCGCACGGATTTCCAGCGGAAAGGGTTTCCCGCGCAGCTTCGCGAATTTGCGTTTCGTTGTGGCACACTCGAATCCGATGGTGCCGCGGCGGATCTCGGAAATCGATTGGGCGAGTTGGAAAGCGACGGAACTCGCGACGCTCGTCTTCGTCCATCGGGACGAGCGGCTGCTCTTGATCCACAAGAAGCGCGGCCTCGGCGCGGGCAAGATCAACGGCCCGGGCGGTCGACTCGAGCCCGGCGAGACGCTGGAGGCTTGCGCGGTTCGAGAGGTTCAGGAAGAGCTGCTGATCACGCCTAAAAATCTCGAGCGAGCGGGCGAGCTGCGCTTCCAATTCATCGACGGTTACGCGATTCACGTGCACGTCTATCGCGCGACGGATTTCGAGGGAACGCCCACCGAAACTCCCGAGGCGATTCCGCTCTGGGTCGATGAGGATCGCGTCCCCTACGAAGAGATGTGGGAAGACGACCGGGTCTGGTTGCCCCTGCTCATCGCGGGCACGCCGTTTACGGGTCGCTTCATCTTCGACGACGATGTGATGCTCGACCACGTGCTCTCTTGATCGCCTCTCAGGGCGCGGATTCGTAGCGGACGCACGCGTTTTCGAGTTCACGCGCGACTTCCGCGCGCAGATCCTCGGGCTCCAGGACCTCGGCCCCAGAGCCGAAGGAGAGAATCCAGCCACGCAGATCGGGCGTGCTGCCCACGTCCATGCTGAGTTCGATCTTCCCGCCGGGCGCCTTCTTGAACGACTGGCTCTCGTGCCAGTTGCGCTCTTCGACGTAGGTCACCCAGTCGGGTTCGAATAGAATCCGAATCCGCACGGCTTGATCGGCGATGACGCCGAACGAGGAGCCGATGTAGGCGTCGAAATCGAAACTGTCGGGTACCTCGAAACGCTCGCCGCCAATTTCGAGTTTCCGGATTCGATCGACCGCGAAGGTGCGAATCTCTCCGGACTTGTGGTCGAGGCCCACCACGTAGAGGCCTCCACTGCGATACCACACCCGGTAGGGATCCAGATCTCGGGTCGCAACGGATCCCGTCCGACCGGTTCGGTAACGCATGTGGAGCGTGCGTCGATTGAGCACGGCATCGTTCAGGGTCTGGATCGTGTCGCGATATTCCGCGTAGTTCTTGTGCGGTCCGGGCAGTACGCGGAAAGCGTCCGCGAGCTGTGCGAGGTATTTCGCGAGTTCGGGTCCCAGCCCGGCGCGAATCTTGTGCAGCGCAGAGCGGATCGAATCGTGGAAGACCGTGCCCTCCAGGGTGCGGAGGAGATCTTCGCTGAAGGCGAGCGCGAGAATCTCGTCGGGCGTGAAGGGCACGTCACCCAGCCGAAAGGGGTCGAGGAAGCGGTAGTAGACGCGGCCTTCCCTGCGCTCACTGACCACCGGGAAGCCCGCAAACATCAGCGCGTCGAGATCGCGATAGACGGTGCGGCGCACGCAGCCGAGTTCTTCGGCCAGATCGTCCAGTGCCGCTCCAGATCGGCTCTTGGCCAGTCGTTGGATCAACTGCCATTGGCGCGCGAGTTGGTCGCCGCGCATACCGCTTAGAGATCCGACTCGAGCGGTTCGTCGGAGAAGAACGCGGCCAATTCGCTTTCGCAGCTGCGCGCGTCGCGGTAACCGAGATCGGTGAGCGGCCCGAGAAACTCGCCGTCGAAAAGGAGGTAGGAGAGCAGATCCGCCTCGGCGGAGCGCTGCCTGCCTTCGAGGTTGCGCATCGCGAGCCGCAACAGCGGAGAGCGGGACGAATCCTTGGGCATCGCCGACAACACCTCGCCCGCGAGCAGGCCGAGATCCTGGGAGGGGCGAATCACGAGGTCGTAGATCTTGCGGAACTTCTGGCCCCGCTCCCGATCCGCAACCTCGTTGAGCCGCTCGATGAAGTCGGGTCCGAATGCGGCGGTGCCGTCGGTCAGGATTTCGTTCATCACGTCCATCCGCGCGAGGTCTGTATCGAGGTGGTCGAGCAGGAGCGCGTTGAGCATTTTGCCAAACAAAAACATCGGGCTGGCGTAATCCTCGATGTGGCTGGTGTCGGTGGCAATCTTGTGCGCCTTGCCGATGTCCTGACGCAGTGCCACGACCAACACGCGATCCGCACCCATCCGGATCGCGGGCGCGAGCGGCGTATTGAG
The DNA here is from genome assembly GCA_019313605.1 of Deltaproteobacteria bacterium. GTDB lineage: Bacteria > Myxococcota_A > UBA9160 > UBA9160 > SMWR01 > JACZVU01. Next base: position 9,195 of record JAFDAW010000012.1, on the reverse strand, counting down.
GCGAAGCCCGCCATCCGCATAGTAGGTGCGGCCGATGCGCACCGCGGGGAAGAGCAGGGGGATGGCGGCGGACGCCAAAGCGTGCGCGGGCAGCATTCGCGTGGGGCGCGGGACGACCATCGGATCCCGGGTCCAGTTCGGCAGCCGGCGGTCGCGGTTTTCGACGAAGACCGCCACCCGGCCACTCGTCACCTGGGTGGCGGCGACACAGAGCGCCTCGACGTGCCCGCGGCGGATGTTGTCGCGGATGCCGCGCCACGGGATCGTGCGAACCACCAGTTGTTCGAGGGGTTCGGTGTTGAGCAGCCCGTAGAGCCGCTCCGGCGCCTTGCCCTCGCGAAACGCTTCGGCGGTTCGTCGGATACCGAGTAGCTTTCCCGGCAGGCGCAGCAGGTCGCCCGCAGAGAGCGGGAGGATCTCCTCGATCCGCATCTGCTTCCAGAATTCGACGAGGCGGTCGCCGCGACTTCCGTCGAGTTCAGCGGTTGCCGCGAGGAAGCAGGCGTGCACCGCACCCACCGAGGTGCCGCAGAGGATGTCGAACGAGATCGGGTGTCCGAGCCGCTTCGGAAGTTCGCCCAGCAGGTAGTGGATCACCCCCGCCTCATAGGCGCCCCGCGCGCCTCCGCCCGAGAAGACCAGCGCGCGCTTCGGGCGTGGGCGACCGTCGAGCCCGGTCGTGGGCCGCGGTTCAGCCAACTCGCTCGACGTATTCTCCGGAGCGGGTATCGATCCGGATGCGCTCACCCTCCTTGAGGAAGAGCGGCACCAGCACGACGGCTCCGGTCTCGACGGTGGCGGGCTTGGTCCCGCCCTGCGCGGTGTCCCCCTTCATTCCGGGATCGCATTTGGCGATCGGCACTTCGATGAAGGGCGGAAGATCGATGTTGATCGGCTTTCCGTTCCAGAAGAGGACGTCGACGTCGAGATTCTCCGTCAGGTATTTTCGCGCGTCGCCAACCTGCTCATGAGAGAAGGGAATCTGATCGTAGGTCTGCGTGTCCATGAAGATCAGCGATTCAGCGTCGGCGTAGAGATACTGCATCTTGCGGTCTTCGATATCCGGCTCGCCGACCTTTTCGCCCGCGCGGAAGGTCTTTTCGACGACCTTCCCATTTCTCAGGTTCTTGATCTTGGTCCGCACGAAGGCGGGGCCCTTGCCGGGCTTGACGTGTTGAAAATAGACGATCGTGTACGGCTCTCCGTCGATCTCGATCTTGAGGCCGTTCTTGAAATCGGATGTTGCCAGCGCCATGAATTCTCCGGAAATTTGCAGGTGCGGGAGGATAGCCCGGACGACCCTCCGCGGCGATTGTGGGCGGAGCCGGCCGTTGGAGTCTCGTAAATGGAAAACGGGCCGCGCGCTCAGCGCGCGGCCCGTAACTGGATCCGCAATAACGGCTTGTTGTTACCTGGGGAAGTCGCCGTAAAGCCCAATGACGCCGCCGCCGCGAAGCGTGCCTGCCTTGATCACGGTCCCCGGGCTCAGCGCTCCACTGATGGCGCTCGTGCGGTAATCCGACCAGCACATCTGCTCCATGTCGAATTTCCTGGGTAGCGGTCCGAAACGCCCGCGCGCCGAGACGTACATCGGGAAGGCCTCCTCGGTAACGAGAAGTAGTTCGGCCTTTCCGCGATTCCGAGGACCTTCCGTAGAAGCCTCGGCCATGGTGTAGAGATACAGGTTGTCGCAGACAGACTCCTGGCCTAGCACGTCCCATACGCCGATCATGACATTCGGATGATCGTCGCAGGCGATGAACGTCGCGAGGGTGAAGCTCGGCGGAAGCCTTTCGTCGGTGTGACACAGAATCCGAGCTAGCTTGCCGGCATTGATGATCTCGTAGTTGATGCTGCACCCATCTTCTTCGCAGTCTTGGTCTGCGATCGTCACCCGCCCGGTAGTTGCATGGACGGTGTAGAGGCCGAAGCCGTTTTCGGACTGCGCGACTCCACTCCCAGCCAGAAACAGCCCCATAGCCAGCACGAACACGAGCACTCGCCGGTCCATCTTTCGAGTCATCTTTGTCGCCTCCATAGACTTAGAAGAAAGAAATGCGAGTCACAGCGTGCTCGATTGTTTCGGGCATCCCCGAAGTCGATCCACTGCCTCGCAATTCCGAAACCCACCTCGGTCGGCCTCCCAGAAGAGGAATGAAACACGTGGGATGAAATGTGCGTTCACTCATTCAAACCGCCGCAATCGAGCGTTGGGCAGGGAAATCCTATCACACGTATGAATTAGAGGTAAAGAGCCGCCGCCGGCTGGATCGACCTCCGCTCCGGTTGGAGGCTCCGCGGCGAAGCGCTAAAACCATCGGTGATCTTGGACTGAATTCCGGACGGTCGTGATTGCAACGATTTGAGTGGGGCATTTTGTCTTGTCCAAAAAACATTCGATAAACCAAGCCACGCGATTTCTGTGGGCTGCTATTGGCGGGCTTTGCCTGCTACAGAATCCGGGCTGCGGCGGTGATGCAGAGCGCAGTGATGAGGTGTCACAGGCCGACAGCGGTGGTGTGATCCCGGTCGTTCGGATGGAGGTGCCCTCGCGGGAAGTGGAGCCCCCCGTGCGACGCGTGGCCGATTCGGCCCCGGAGCTCGAAGCTCCGATCGCTACCGACATCGAGACTCCCGATCCGCGCCTCACGCAGACCCTCGATCCGGAACACTCGGCCCAACGCTTGAAGGAGATCTCGAAACTCAAAGCCGCGGGCGACGATCTCGAGTCTGTGCTCGACGCGCTCGAGAGCGATCCGGATCCCGCCGTTCGCGTCGCCGCTGCCGACCTATTGGCCGAATCGCAACGTCGAGAGGCCGTCGATGGATTGTTGCGCGCGCTCGAGGATCCGAGCAAAGAGGTCGTAGTACAGGCACTTCAGACTCTGTCACTGGTGGGTGAAGCAGACATCATCCCGTGGGTCGAGCCCCTGCTCGACAACCCCGACCCCGAGATCAGCGGGGCTGCCGAGGATACGAAATACTTCGTCTCCGAAGGCGATGACGACGAATCCGATCCCGGTTACGGAGAGGGTTTCAGGGGGCTCCCCGAATCCGATCCGGTTCCCGATCCCATTTTCGATCCGGCGGGCGACTCTGAAGAGTAGCTCCGCGGGCGGGCGCCAGGATGCGCCCGCCCGCGGCTGGTTGTGCGGCGAAGGCGATCGCCGGATGACGTGACTCAGTCTTCGACCGGAGTCGTCACGTCGTCGAACAGGTCTTTACAGGCGTTCACACAGCGTCGGCCCTGTTGGGTGCAGATCGCGCGCGCCGCTTTGGCCTCTTCTTTGAGGTCGGCCCTCTGCTGTTTCGCCTCGTCCTTGACTTCGTCGATGCACTCGCGAATTCCGCGGCGGTCATCGGAATCCTTGCACTCCGCTACCCCAATGATTGCGAGGGCTCTCCCTTCGCCCTGGACACACTTCGCAGTGCCTTTCGCGATCTGATCGCAGCTCTTCGCCCAGGCCGTGCAGACGTTGTTGCAGGCATTTTTGGTCCGCACACTGCCGAGGCCGGGGTGCATTTCGGTCAGTTCCGCAACGGCTTCGATCGGGCGCGGGCAGATGGGCTCCATATCGTCGCGATCCCTATCGCCGATCAGGTCCTTCAGATCCGAAGCGTCGTGGGGGACGTAGACTTTGGCCTCGGCCTCCGTTTCGTTGCCGCTCCCGTCGGTTACGAGATAGGTCAGGGTGTAGACGCGACCGTTGCCGCCCCCCGCGCGTTCGGCGCGCAGCATGACGTTGCGATCGTCCGAGCCGGTGTTGGCGCCCTGGATGTCGTTATCCGTATTCCCGTCGCCTTGGCCGTTGTCGGGCTCGTTGCTCCTCGCCTCGATCAACTCGACCTCGTAGTCACCCTCGCCCGCGCAGCGATCGCGAACGCGCACCCGGACCTCGACGTTCTGCATGCTGTGGTTGGGCGGCCAGAGGTAGAAGGGCTCGGGCTTCACGCGGACCACCGGGGCCTCGGTGTCTTCCACTGTCACGGTGGCGCTGTCGCTTTCTGGCTCGTTGCCCTCTTCGGTCGAGGTGAGCGTTGCGGTCGTCACGCCGGGCGGAAATGTGCCGGTCGGCGTCAGCGTATCGTCGTTTTCGAGATCGATCGTGGGATCGGTCGTCCACTCGTTGACGATCGTGTCACCGGTCGGTGCGGTTCCGTTGAGCGTGTATTCGGTTCCGTTCTCGTCCTGGCACTCCAGGACGACATCGTCGCCCGCGTCGACCACGTTGTCCTGCGCGGTGGCTCCCAGTGGAGCGAGCAGGAGCAAAGTGAGGGTGATGCGAAAAAGGTGAGTATTCATCTTCATTCTCCAGTAGCTGCAGTACCGTTTCCGGCCATCCGGGCCCATTAAATAAGCGAGGGTATCTTACCACGATATGGCGCCGGCTCCCCTCGTTTCCGCCGCAGGGCGCGGATCAGAAGCGGTTGGGAGAGAAGGGCGCGAGGTCGATCTCGGGGGCCTCCCCGCTGGCGAGTTGGGCGATGAGTTCGCCCGAGATGGGCCCCTGGGAGATCCCCGACATGCCGTGGCCGGTGGCGAGAATCAGGCCCGAAGTCCCCGCGGGACGGCCGAGGATCGGGAGGTCGTCTGGCGTCAGCGGTCGCAGGCCGCGCCAGATCTCGATGGTGGGTGTGCGAGGAATTCCCGGCAGATAGCGGCGCACGGTGCGGGCCAGCGCGTCGACCCGGCGCTGATTCATCCGCATGTCGAGTCCTGCGAGTTCGAGCGTGCCGCCGAAGCGCAGCTGCGATCCCATCGGTGTGACGAAGACCATGCCCTCGGCCAGGGCGAGGGGGAGATCGGGATGGCCCTCGGGCCTCTCGACGCTGATGCTGTAGCCCTTGGCGGCTTCGACCGGTACCCGGAGGCCGAGGTGCCGGGTCAGCTCCGGCGTCCACGCCCCTGTGGCCAGCACGACCTCGTCTGCGCTGAAGTCGCCGCGGGTCGTGCGAACCCGCACCGGCCCTCGGCGCCGCCACTCGATGTCGAGCACCTCGGTGTGGGTTTCGATCGCCGCGCCGCGCCGTGCGACGTCCGCCGCGAGGCCGCGCACGAAGTCACCCGGCGTGATGTGGGCGTCGGCGGGGAATTCGAGCCCACCGGCGAGATCGGGGGAGAGCCCCGGGATGGCTTCGCGCAAGGCCTCCACACCCAGCCAATTCGCGCTTCCGCCCGCGGCCTCGAGCAGGTCGACTTCGTGCTGTGCGTTGCGCATGGCCTTTGCGGTCTGGAAGATCAGCGTGAGACCGCGCTGCGTGAAGCCGAAATCCAGTTTCTTGGCAAGTTCGCCAAAGCGCTCGAGGCTCGCGAGGCTGAGCGCGCGCCGCAGCCGAAAGCTCTCGCGCTGCGCGCTCGCGTTGCACGCTCGGCGGAAATCCCAGAGCCAGCGCAGCAACGCAAGGCTCGCGCGCGGTTGGATCCAGAACGGGCTCGCGGGGTCGAGCAGCCACGGCAGTGATTCCCGGATGACGCCGGGCCCGGGGATCGGGGCGCTCTCGCTCGGGAAGATCCAGCCGCCGTTGCCGTGAGAGGCGCCCGAGCAGATCTCGCCGCGCTCGAGCAGCGTCGTGCGCGCCCCTCGCTCGACGAGGCTGTGGGCGGTGCAGACACCCACCACCCCTCCACCCACGACCAGAACGTCGGGTCTCTCGCTCACGCTGTCTCCTTCGGTCCGCTCGGGGTCCGGCGGCGCAATCCGCAAGCATCGCTGGGATGGCTTGCGCTTTCCAGTTGCGTGAATTTCAGCTCTCTCGGTTTCTCGTGGCCCGCGATCTTCGCGAATCGCAGGTTGGCCCCGCGCTTGCTGCCACTACACTCTCGCTGCGGGTCCTTCTCGGGGGGGTGGGGCGATGGTTTTTTCGGGTCGGTACAGCGCTCGCGTCGAGCGCCTCGGCGGAGACGCTTCCGAAGTCTGGGCGGTGCACGAACGCGCCTCTGCACTGCTGGCTGCGGGCGAAGAAGTCTATCTGCTGTCGGTCGGGGATCCGGATCTACCCACCCTGCCGAGCACCATCGACCACGCGATCGAAAGCCTGCGGGAAGGCCGCACCCATTACGCGCCCGGTGCGGGCGAACTGCATCTGCGGGAGGAGATTGCGGGTATCGAAGAGCGGTCTGCCCACCGCCCGTGCAACCCCGATGACGTGATCATCTTTCCGGGCGCCACCAATGCGATCTACAGCGTGATGTCTTGCCTGCTCGACGCCGGCGACGAAGTCATCGTCGCAGAGCCGATGTACATCGGGTATCGCGGCATCTTTGCCGCGATAGGTGCGAAGGTCGTTCCCGTCGCGCTCGACGTCAGCAACGGCTTCCGCTTGAGTTTGGAGAGCTTCTCCGCGGCAATCACGGATCGCACCCGGGTGGTCTTCATCAACACTCCGGGAAATCCAGCCGGAAACATGATTCCCGCCGAGCAACTGCAAGCGCTCGCCGACCTGTGTTTGAAGCGCAACATCTGGTTGGTGTCGGACGAAGTCTACTCGATGATCACGTTCGAAGAGCGCCACGTCTCTCTGCGCACGGCCGCGGAGCAACTCGAAAACGTGGTCGTGATCGACGGACTTTCCAAATCTCACGCGATGACGGGCTGGCGTCTCGGCTGGGTCGTCACCCATCAGAACCTGGTCGAGCACCTGCTCCAATTTTCTTCCTCGACGGTCTTCGGTTGTTGCCAGTTCGTTCAAGACGCTGCTGCATACGCGCTGCAGAATGACGAGGATTACATGGCTGAGGTTCGATCCAAATACAAGAAGCGCCGCGACTTCGTCTGTGATCGCATCGCATCGATTCCGCGGATCGACTGCTCGGTGCCGAAGGCGGGCATGTTCGTGATGCTCGATGTCCGCGGCTTGAATACCGACGGGATGCGGTTTGCCGAGGATCTATTGGAAGAACAGCGTGTATCGGTTTTGCCCGGCGAGGGCTTCGGAAACTCGACACGCGACTATGTCCGTCTTTCCCTCGCGCAACCGCTTCCCTACCTCGAAGAATCGATGGATCGAATCGAGCGGTTCGTCAACCTTCGCAGCGTAGATGCGGGTGATGCGAGCCAGGTGGATTGAACGAGTTCTTCTGTGCGGAGTTCGGGGTATCCGGGGAGTAGGCTCCGCTTTTACGAAGGGGAAATTCATGGAACTGCAGCCGGGTGTGTTTGTGTCGAACGAGTCGACGGACGATTGGGAAGAGGATGAGGAGGTGGGCGGCGAGGTCCACATGCTATGCGACACAGAGGGTGTCCAGGCCGGCCTCTCGCGGATTCAGCAAACACCCGAGAAGCCGATTTCATTCAAATCCGAAATGCGAGAGACGATCATCATTCTCGAGGGTTCGGTGCGGATCGAGATTGCCGGCGGTGAGACGCTCGATCTGAAGAAGGGTGACATGGCGTCACTTCCCAAGGGCGCCGAGACGCTGTGGCACGTGACGGCACCCTTCAAGGAAATGTGGGTCCTGGCCTGAGCGATCGGCGCGCTGTCGTGCAGGGTCGGTCCCGCAAGAAACCCAGCTGTGGCGGCCTGCCTCATTTGCGAAGTGGCATAGGGCCGGGCCGCCGCAGAAAGTCGGTTCGCTCGACTGCTGCGGAGCAGGTGCCCGGATTGCGGCTTTTATCGACTGGTGCGGGACATGCGGTACCGTAGGTAAGGAGTCGTCGTGCGAGGACGAAGAGATCGCCGGATGCGCGGGTTTTCGTGGGCAGATGCCCCGTTGCTTTGCTTCGGGATTCGAACCATTTTGCTGTCGATCCCGTTTGCGATTGCGGGGTGCTCGGGTCCCCAGGCCACAGCGCAAGTGTCATCGGCCCCGGATCCGGATCCCATGCTCGCCGAGGTCGGCGCAGAATTGTTCACTTCCTATTGTGCGAGTTGCCACGGTGTCGATGCCCGCGGGGGCGGGCCTGCGGCTCCTGCGCTGATTACACCGCCCAGCGACCTCAGCCGGATTGCGGCGCGAGGGGGTGGCGTGTTCCCCGAGAGTTCGGTCGCGAGGCTGATCGATGGTCGCTTTGATCTGCCCGCTCACGGCTCGCGAGAGATGCCGATCTGGGGGGCGTGTCTGGCGGAAGAGATCCCCTGTTTCGCAACGGGCGACGAGGTGGCCCGCGGGCGGATCGCCAGTCTGGTGGAATACCTGAAGAGCGTACAGCGGCCATGATCCAGGAAATTCGCAGGATCGTGGTCGGCATCGACCTTTCGGAAACGGGCGATCTCTCGGCCGGGAGTCGGCTCGCCGTCGAGCAGGCCCGCTGGGTTGCGAACATCGCCGGCGCGCATGTGACGCTCCTGCACTCTATCCGGTGCGAGGAGCACTGGAGTGTGAGCGAGGGCGCTTTCGCCGACCGGCCGATGCCCGTCGATGACGGGTTCCGGCGATCTCTGGAAGCGGCGCTCCAATCGCTGCGCGAAGCGGGAATCGAAGCCGAGCTCGTGCTCTCCGACGAGCGCGCCTGGCTCGCGATCGTGGAGAAGGTGCTCCAATTCGGCGCAGATCTGGTGATCGTGGGAAAGCGCGCCGAATCGGTGCACGATGGGCGCCTGCTCGGCGGCGTGTCCCAGAAGCTTCTGCGCAAATGCCCCTGTGCGGTGTGGGTGGTGAAACCCGACGACACCGCGGGCCCCGTCAACATCCTCGCGGCCACCGATCTCAGCCCGGTGGGCGACCGTGTCGTGGCACTGGCGGCATCGATTTCGAGCGAGTGTGGCGCCGAGCTGCACATCGTCCACGCGCTCCAGCTGCCGCTGTTGGTACAGATGCAGGACAGCGAATCCGAGGAGCAGTTTCTCGCGGAGAGCCGCGCCGCGGCGGTGGCGGAAATCGAATCGCAGCTGCCGGAACCGCTTCGCGGGGCTGCCAAACTCCACGTCGGTCTCACATCTCCCTCGAACGCCATCCTCGCGTGCGTGGATCGATTGAATCCCGACCTCGTCGTGATGGGCACGATCTCTCGCGCGGGGATCGCGGGACTATCGATCGGCAATACCGCGGAGCGGATGCTGGGTCATCTCGATTGCTCGATGCTGACCGTCAAGCCCGCGGACTTCGTCTGCCCGGTTCGCTTGGGCGAGGACTGAGTCAGGCTAGGAGCTTGACCCAAGACTGTCGCGGTAAGGTCCGAGCGTCGATGCGCGCTGCTGGCAAGGCGCTCGATTGAGCCCTAGCAGCGCTAGGGCGATTGAGAGCAACGCAGCCAG
>JAFDAW010000187.1 GCA_019313605.1 Deltaproteobacteria bacterium | reverse complement strand
AAAAATGGACGCGTTGCCTCAGTGACTCTTCAGCGCGCTGCGCGCAGTAATGCCCCTCGCTCCCGCTGCCTTCTGCGAGTCCAGGATCATCACAACCCGGTGTCGGATCAACACCCTCGATGCCTCGCGGTACGTATTGATAGAACGCCGCAGTCGTTCGCGCATCTACATTCCCAGACACCGCACCTTCGCGCACCTCGAACCCGAGGATTGCACGCTCCGGCGCACCGAGCTGTGGGATCGAGCCGACCTCTCGAGCCCAGGCGCGCGTCGCGTGATTGGGGATCAGCGAATCGCTCAGGCCCTCTACGACGAGCACGCTCGCGCGTTGGGGAGGGTCGATCCCGAGCGGCTCCCGGTAGAGGAAGCGCGCAAAATTGTGCGGGTCCTGGTTGTCGAAAAGCTGTTGGACGAGCGCAAGTGCCACCCAGACGTCGATCGGTGTCAGCCGACTGAAGCCGAGAAACGCCAACGGCGCCCGCAGACGCTCCGAACCCTGGTGGATCAGGACCTCGCTGAAGCGCCGCCCGGGCGAAATCAGTGCGGCCGCGCGGATTTCGGGCGCAAAGGGAAGCAGCAGCGAGCCGAGATGGGCGCCCTCACTGATGCCGAGATACGAGAGCGGACGGCGGGTGTCGATCCCGTGGATCTGCGCGGGTTCACCGCCGCCCGGTGCTTCGATCGCGAAGCTCGAGATTTCGGCGATCGCCTCGATCGCGCGCAAGAACGCGAACTGCTCCGCAACGGTGAGGATGAAATCGTCAGGAAATTGCGAAGTCGCCATCAGGCGCAACAGCACGCGGATCACCTGCCAGCGCGCCCTCTCCTCCACCGACGGGCCTGGCGGATTCAAGTCGCGGTTGATCACATCGGTGAAGCCGATGACCGCAAAACCCGCCGCCGCCAACGAACCGCGCGCGATTTCGACCACCTCTTCGCGAGCGCTGCCGGGGTTTCCGTGTTGATACATCACGACGGGAACCGGACCCTGGTGAGCTGCGCGCGGCAGCGCGAGTGTGAACGGCAAGCTCCGGAGCCCAACCCGAACCGGCCTTTTGCTGATCGGATCTCTCGCGATACTGCGATCGGAGTCGCGCCAATCGGGAGCCGTCCAGGTGCCGTGAACGACAGCAGCGACGGGATCGTCCGATGTTTCGGGGGAGAATCGGGTCTCGACCTGGGTGATCCTGATCGTGGGGGGAGGCAAAGCCGCAGTCATTTCTCGGAGTGCGCTCAGGTCGTCCGCAACCCCGTCGAAACTCCGAACCGTGAAACGCGCGGCGAACGCGACGTCGGCGGGTTCGATCGCGATCGGGCCCGAAGCCACCACCGCCAGAACCTCGTCGAGGAGCTTTCGCGCGCGCTTCACCGCCCAGCTGTCGTCGGCATCACCCGACCCGTCCCGCACGGCCTCGAAGAACGCCGAGGCGTTGTACGGCGCCCTCGAGCGGGAGAGCGCCCGGCGGGTGACGATCACGCCGTAGCGATGGCTCGGCTTCAGGGCCACCGACGGGAAGATCAACAGAGCGAAATCCTTTTGCCCTCGATCGATCTCCGAGCGCGCATCCAGTCGAAACGGGATTCGCGATCCGTATTCGGGGCTACCGGGCGTAACGTCGAACAAGCCGACGGAAGCCAGCGGATCGAGGCTTTGCTCGGGGGTTTGCGGTACCGAATCGGCATGAGGAGGAGCCGAGAGCGGAATCGTGATGTGGGCGACCGGGCTGAATCCATCGAATTCTCGAACACCACTCGCGAGCGCATTCATCAACCAGTGGGCGGAGCGTCCGAACCCGGACATCTGGATCCGAAGCCTGTGCTCTGTCGGATCCGAGGGATTCGTGGCGAGCCAGTAGTCGTCCGGATAAGGCGCGACTTGTCGTTTGTCTTCCCGGTCGTAGGGAATCTCGGTGGTCGGGATCGACACTCCTGTCGTAAAACGGATCTGCTCGACGGCATCCGACTGCGTCCAGCCCACTTCACATGCAGACGCCTGCTCGAATTCGCCCACGGGGTCGAGAGCGAGCCGGCTGGGCGTCACGCGATGGATGCGCAAGGCTTTCGGGGCACCGTCGCACGACAGTTCGATGCGATCGAACGCGCGGTCGTGCACCGCTTCCGCAAAATCGAGAACCACCCAACCACTGATCGGAAACCCCATTTCGCCGTCGCTCGGGAAGCTCTCGAGCAGGGAGGGAAGATTCGGATGGACGAGCGAACAGCCGACGTGAAGCAGCGCGACGAGAACCGCGAACCGCACACGCGCTCGACCGCAGCAGGAGGATCGGGCCCGCGTGGGTTGCGGTTCCGATCGCAGTGCCAGCTCAAAATCAGACAGCTGCATCCAACGCCTCGAGCGCCCTGCTCTTCGCCCAGCGGTAGTCGGCTTTTCCGCTCGGCGCGCGCACGATCTCGTCGACGAAGACCACGCGCCTGGGAAGCTTGAAATCCGCGATCAGACCGCGGCACGAATCGATCAGCTCAGCCGCCGAGATCCCCTGCCCTTCGCGCAGGACGACCAGCGCCGTAACTTGTTGCCCCCAACGCTCGTGAGGTGTGGGAACGACGACCGCGTCGTAAACGCCGGGGTGATGCTTGATCGTGCGTTCGACCTCTTCGGCGAATACCTTTTCGCCTCCCGTGTTGATCGTCGCCGAGTCTCGGCCGAGCAACTGCATGCTGCCATCGGCAGTGATGCGCGCCCGATCGCCCGGTACCGCGTAGCGCACGCCATCGACGACCGGGAAGGTCTCTGCAGTCTTGCGCGAGTCCTTGTAGTAACCGAGCGGGACGCGACCTCGCCGGGCCGCCCAGCCGGGCTCTGACTCGGATTCGGACGCGCCCGGGACGACAATTGCCGAACGGTCCGCATTCAACACCAGATTGTCGGGCTTCAACGCGAAGTCGCCGGTCGTGGCCGCGTCGCCCCTCTCGGAGTATTGCGCGGCCTGCGTACCGGCCTCGGAGGAACCCAACGCGTCGAGCAAACGCAGGCCGGGGATGCGATCCAGAAATTCGCGCTTGAGTGCAGCGCTCAAGATTGCGCCCCCCGAAGTCATCAAGCGCAAGTGGGAAACGTCGTAGTCACCAGCGCGCAATTCATCGACGAGCGGCCGGCCAAAAGCATCACCGACGATACACATCGCGGTCGCACGCTCGCGCTCGATCGTCGACCAGACGTCGGCGGGATCCAGATGCCGCACATTCGACGGGACGATGACGGTTCCGCCCAGGTGCCACATGTTGAATGCAACCCAATGAGCGGCGCCGTGCATGAACGGTGGTGTGGTCACGACGCGCGGGCCCTTGTCGAGCGCGCGCTCGACTACGGCTTCGAGCGAATCGGCGCCACTCGAATACAACGCCGAATGAAAGATGTCTTCCTGGCGCCAGAGCACGGCCTTGGGCATCCCAGTCGTCCCACCGGTGTAGAGGATGTAGAGATCATCGGGCGACAAATCTGAAGCGGGGCGCGAAGGCGAGGCCGCGGCAAGCGCGTCCTCGTAATCCAGCGCCCCCGGCAGCAGCGGCTCGGCGGAGTCGTCGGACACCTGGAGCAACAGCGTGAGCTTCGGGAGCCGGTCGCGGATCCGATCAAGTATCGGCGCGAAGCTCGCGTGGAAGATCAGCGCGCGCGCATCGGCGTCCTCGAGCAGTCCGACCAGTTCGTCATCCACATAGCGGTAATTGACGTTGAACGGAACCGCGCGCGCCTTGTAGGCCCCGAGCATCCCCTCGAGATACTCGTTGCCGTTGTGAAGGTAGAGACCCACGTGATCCTGCCCGGACTCCCAGTTTTCGAGTTCCGATCGCTCCGTGTGGCAACCGAGTTCGTGATCGCGCAAGAGTTCCGCGAGCCGCCGGGTGCGATCCGTGAGTTCCCGCCACGAGAATCGCCGGTCTCGAAAAACGATCGCTTCGCGCTCGGGGATTCTTTCGGCGATGGCCTCGTGAATCAGCGCGAGATTGAACATCGGTCCCGTTCCGCATTCCCAAGAATCGCGAGAGTCACGCGAGGTGCTCCAGCGCAACCAGCGCGTCGAGCGTTTGGGCGACCCTCGCGCGGCTGGAAGAATCGCCGGGCGAAGCGTAGCCGCCGTCGTCCATCTGCTCGTCGAGAATCCGAGCGACGAGCTCAGGCGCCGCGAGACGAGAGCCCGGGAGTGCGTGGGCCTTGCAGAGCGCGAATACGCGCGCCGTCCGAACCGCGTCGTACACACCCGTGAGAAAGCCTCGCTCGAGTTCCCGACCGCACCACTGCAAGATCGCATCGGCCTGCTCGTGGCGGACGAGTGCGAAACAGTGGAAATACGCCGCGGTGGCTCCCCACGCGGAACCCTTGACGCGGTCCGGATCCCAGCGAGCGGCGAGATAATCGGTGGCCGACGCGAGAATCGACTGTCGGACGAAGGGAGTCTTGGCCAGATACCCGGCGATCATTCCGGTCGCAAAGATCTGCTCGTCCTCGGAAGCGTCTTCCCGGTCGGACCACGAACCGTCGCCCCGCTGGGCAGCGGTGAGAAGATCGCAGGCGCGCTCCACGGGGGTCGCACTCGAGCAGCCGAGATCATCGAAGATCCCCAGTGTCCGCAGCAGGCGGCTCACCGAAGGTTCGGGACCGAGATCCCGCAGCTGTTCGACGACTGCCGAAGCGGGCTGCGCGCCGATCGAGACGCGCGCGCGACCGATCGCGACTTCGTCGCCCGCAGACTCGATGAAAGCAGCTGCACGCTGCATCGCGGCGGACGCTTCCGCGCGCGGTCTCACAGTTCTCGCAGCGGTCACGCCCGCATCAAAAGGCCGGTCAGGTAGTTCCCCTCTGGGTGGTCGATCGACACCGGATGGTCGATGGGAGGCCCGAGTACGCGCAACACCTGCACCGCGCGGCCCGAATCCAGCGCGGCCCCGAACGCAATCTTACGAAAGAGATCGGCGTCGATGTTATGCGAGCATGCAAATGCGAGCAGATAGGCGCCCGGTGCAGCTCGGCCGAGTGCGTGCAAAAGTGCGTCCTTATAAGACCGCGACGCGCGCGGTACGTCTCGGCGGTTTCTCGCGAGCGGCGGCGGATCCACGACGACCAGATCGTACGACTCCTGGTCTTCGCGCAAGAAATCGTGAACGTCTCGCTTTGCAAAGCGCGCAGTCAGGCCGGGCGCGTTCGCGGCGAGGTTTTCCTCGGCGAGCGCCAGCGCCGGAGCCGAACTCTCTACCAGCGTCACAGCGCTCGCTCCACCGAGTGCGGCCGCGACCGAGAAACCGCCCGAATACGCGAAGAGGTCGAGAACGCGCAGTCCCGCTGAGAGCGAGGCCACGAGATCGCGCGAGTCGCGCTGGTCGAGGTAGAAACCGGTCTTCTGCCCCGCAACCACATCGATTCGATATCGCCGGTCGCGTTCGCAGATTTCGAACGGGCCATCGGGCGCCGTGCCACAGAGCGCCCCCTGCTCGGTCGACATACCCTCGCGTCGGGCCGCGGCGGCGTCGGCGCGCTCGAAGCCCACACCCGCTCCGGTGATCTCGCGAAGCACAGCGGCGATCTGTTCTCGCCGCCTCTGCATCCCCACCGCCGTCATCTTGACAACGACGACGTCCGCATAGCGATCGACCATCAGGCCCGGAAGCCCATCCCCCTCCGCGTTCACGAGGCGCACGGCCTGCGTATCCCCCAAAAGTGGG
>JAFDAW010000409.1 GCA_019313605.1 Deltaproteobacteria bacterium | reverse complement strand
TGGATGCGTCGTGTGTCGACGGGGCCAAGACGCACGTCGAGGTCGACGTGGGAGATCTCATCGTGACCCATGGCAGCATCGAGGCGACGTCATCGTCCGGCGCGACGTGCGATATCGCGGCCGTTGGCGACTCCAAGTTCAAACTCGAGTGTGCCCACAAGGCCGAGGACGGCGACGGGTTCGAGCTGGAGGAGGAAGTCGAGGTGGAAGTCGAGGTCGAAGAAGACGAGGGAGACGACTACGAATAGATCGGAGGTTGATGGGCTGCACCGATCCTCGGTGCAGCCCGCTCCCCTCCGAATAGATCGGAGTCGCGCGGTGTCGAAGCCGCGCAGGTCTCAGCTTCCCTGCGGTGCAGAATCTCGCGGAGGATGATGACGTCCTGCCGGTCTCGAGGGTCGACCCGGCGTCTGGATGAGTCGCTCTGAATCGAAGGGGCGCCCTCAGACAGGCGTTGGTGCATGAATTCGGACTCGGCAGCCGCTCCATCTCTTCCGGGATCGTCGTCAGGCACCAATCGCGAAGGATTCTGGCAATCCGAGACTAGTTGGCGGAGCGTGCAGTCTGTAGCGAACTCATCTCTGGGTCGAAATCCCTGATTTGCTGGGGAGATACTGGGAAATCACCCGATTGAACAGAATTTCTCTTACCGGAAGTTGGCGAAAACGGGGCCTGAGCTTCCTATTCGCGCTAGAACCCAAACTCCGCATTGATCAAGATCACCTTTACCCTGCCCTTGGGAAAGGATTTCTCAGTAATGGTCCAGGTGCTGCAGATACGGTCCGGGCTCTTGCAGAGCTCGCAATAAGAGTTTGTGGTACAAGGCGTTTTATACTCCCAACGCAAAGCATTGACCGGCGCCGCGTAATTCTTGATACGAAGCATCGCCTCATCTAGATCGCGCACGATCTTGTTTCGCCCGATCATCAAGACAACATGCTTGGGGCCGATGTAGCCCGTCAAAAGAAGTCGGACTTTCAGGTGGTCTAAGCTAAGAGAGAAGGTGCGGATTGTTCTCGAAGGGCTGCGGGCGAGCAAAGCATCTCCGAGCTGTGCCGCCGCGAAGGCATTGCCTCCAATCGACGGTACTCACATTCTCCATTATCTAAACCCAGCTAAACCCAGGGGAGGCGGATTGGAACTGCAGGCGCCGCGCTCGAAAGATGCCGCGTTCCCCTCTCTTTGGCCTCGATTCATCTACCAAACAAAGCGCGTCTTGCCCTCGACGCTCTACGCCTCCCAAGTTGACTCCGACCGGTAAGCGCGATTCCCATATTGGCTCGAGCCCCAGCGCCGAATCAGCTCTCAACTCGAGCTCGGCTGCACCAGCTCCCTTACGGCGCGATGAGCTTGATCGATGGCGCCATCCACGTACGAGTGGGCACCTGCGTCGGCGCTCGCGATTGCAATCCGACCGAATCTCTGCCGTCCAATCTCGTGGGGCGCTTGCCCTTCCGGCCACTTCGGATCGTGGAGCGGGTCGCCCTCGTACGTGTAGCCGTGAGGCCAGCGGTTGACGGTGAGCGCGAGAATGTCTCGAGCCGGGTCGAATCCGCCGCCGGCCAGCATGCCCGCCAGGTGCTCGCGGACTTCGCGTTCGTAGTCGGTAAAGGTCATCCCTTCGATGCGCTCCCGCCCTTCGCGGAATCGCTCACGCGCCGAGCCACTCGCGATATCGGATCCGGGTGCCGCAATCATGTGCAGCACCACCGGCTTGTTGGGATTCCAATCCTGGTGATGATCACCAAGGCTTCGACCGTAGCCGAAGATCATGCTGTGGAAGCGACCCGGTGCGTAGAAGCCGGCAGCCCCCACCTTCTCCAAGGACTTTCCATTTTTCAGCAGCACGTTGCTGGATACCAGGGGTGTCTTCTCGCCGTAGTCCAGCGCCTCCTTCTGTGCTTCGGGGAGTTGCGGGCACAGATGAGGGATCATCTCGAAGTAGCAGGCGAGGACGCATTCGCGTGCGCGTGCGCGGTAGGCGCGCCCCCCGCGTACGTAGGTGACGGCCACGCCACCGTCGCCCGAATCGACGTGGACCGCCGTGCTGTTGAGACGCAGCCGCACCGGCGATCCGGGAGCATCGAGGCGCGCGTAGTCGAAGCGGGCGGTCGCCACCTCTTCCATGTTCTCACCCGAGCCGACACCGGGAATCAGCTTCCGCACCAGCAGGCGTGGCACCGTCGAATTGCCGTCGGGAAAATAGGCGCCGTCAAGAATGTTCGAGCCGGCCTCTAGCTCGGATTCCATGGCGCGACCGAAATCTCCGAGACCGCGCAGTCCGGGCATGCCGAAACCCAGGCCGTCGATCGCGGGTATGGCATCTGTCCCCACGCCAAAGAGGGTCGCCGTGTAGCGCTGATAAATACGTGCCGCCTCTTCCGGGAGACCTGCTCGCTTCACGAGAAAGTCGTTGTAGGAGATCTTGCCGAGAGCTTGCAACTTCTGGGCGTCGGGCCCGTCGGCCAGGTAGTCGGTGCGCTGGGTCAAGAAGCGCTTGAGCTGGCCCTGCGCGGCCGCCGAGATCGGTAGATCCCCCACCCGC
>JAFDAW010000186.1 GCA_019313605.1 Deltaproteobacteria bacterium | reverse complement strand
ATCCCGCGCAGCCTTCGGCACTCGAGAAGCGCCGCAGCCTCAGCCTGATCGCGCGTAGCGTGGCCGCCGGTAGCCCCTGCTACCCAGCGATCCCGTCGGGGATCTCCGGCGATCGCCAACGCGCGTTCCGTTGGCAACGCGAGAAAGTCTCGCCAGGTCGGTTCGAGATGGGGGTGCGGTAGGGGGCCATCGGACGCGCAGGCTAGAAACAGCGCCACCACCCAGACAACAGCGATCTGTCGCCCGAGTGCCTTACTCAGCAGAAAGAAGACCGGGGCGGATCGACACGCGTCGACCCGCCCCGGCTTGAGGACAAGAATGGCTCTATCGCGAAACGGTAGAGAACCGCCGTACCGCGAAGCCGAACGTCGCCAACATGAACACGGCAAAAACCACGCTCATCGACGGCGACAATGCCGGCAGATCGGGCGCAGCGGCCAGAACCAGCCGGACCCAGCCGCGGTTCGCATTGGGGCCTGAGGTGGTTCGTTGGCTCAACGCACCCGAGACCAGCTGGATGGTGCCCGCACCACCCGCCGTTCGGCTGTCTTTGCCCGTGATCGTGAAGATCTCAGGCGCGCCATCCGCGAAGGGCGCCGATAGGGTGATCATGCCCGTCGTGAACGGAGCTGCGACGCTCGTCGCCTTGTTGGTGAAGCCCGCCATGGTTCCTGCGGGCGTGAACGTGAAGAACTGGACCGTGCCGTTTGCGCCGAACGCGCCGATGCCCACGCCGGGGACCGGGCCGCCGGCAATGACAGCTGCCGAAGTTCCGCCGGGAGTCGTGATGACCGCACCCAGCGGTCCACCGGGCCCAGCGAACCCTGTGGGCAGCGCCTGAGCGAGTCCGGCGACACAGGCGGGGCTACCAGGACCGGGGAAGGGTCCTCCCATGCCGGTCGTGAGCGCCGTATGCACGCAGGGGGGATTCCCAGCCCCGGGCACGGCGATTCCGTAGAGTGTCACCGGCACCTGGGGGTATCGACCCTGCCCAGGCCCTGGCGAAAGAAGGAACTGGGCCGGTCCGCCGAACTTCGACGCGAGCGGATTCGAGTACCGGATGTTGTTCCCGAGGGCCGTGGTGAGCGTCGTCGTCTTGGCTCCCGTCCGAGCGCCCGTCGACATCACCGCATTCGCGGCCGGCCATGCGAAGCCGAGGTTGGTCGCCACCGCGTAGAGTTTCGGGTTCTGACCGAACTGACCCAGTGTCAACTGGGCGGGAGCCTTCGATAGCACGCCGGCAGGAATGATGAGCTTCCTCTGCGACGCCATCGCGCTGGTCCCGAGGATGGCCTGACCCGTCTTCACGGGAATCAGGAGCGACGGAAATACTGTCCCTGTCGCCGTCGGGTTGGTCAACTGAATCGGCAGCGGGAGTCCACCACCAACTTGAAACTGACCGCCCCCTCCGGTGAGGGAGTAGGCTTTGGCGTGAACCGTGGTCACCCAAGCGAAACTGAGCAACAAGCAGGAAATGACTAACATGAAACGGTGGAAGGACATCGAATAGGCCTCCTTGTCCCACAATGAGTGGGCGAAATCCTTGGCGCCGAGCGCCAATATGCGTCAACCAGAGCGATTGCAATCTGCAAGCCAACCCCTGATCCCCCCACCCTATACGGTACTGTCGGAAAAGTGAACAATAAAATCGCGCCCTTGCGAGACAGCCTGTCTGCCTGGATGGGACCCACCGGGACAGCTAGGAGAAAGCTCTTCCACTTCTAGCGAAACTTTTTCCCTAAATTCCCCGGGGGGTTAGCGATTCAGGTTGCCTGAGCGCGCTCTAGGCTCACGAGAGGGCTCCGCCACTCTCCGCTGGGGTACGTAGGGCGCGAACGCTGCTACTCGGGCTCGGAAGCCCGCGCTTCGCGAAGGGCTCGAGCGCGCTCCGCCGCCTGCGCGGCGGGCTCGGGCTCACCGCGCTCCGCGTGGACCCGACTGAGCAGCTCGAGGGCATCGGCCCCACCACCAAAACGCACCGCGCGTCGGGCCCGTTCGAGCGTCCGCGCCGTCGCGACCCCTTGCTCGAGGTCCAACCGAGCGCGCTCCGCAGCGGCCTCAGCCTCCAGGGGGTGCTCGAGCAGCAAGGCGTCGAGCCGCTCCTGGGCCTCGGCGAGCTTCCCGCTGGCGATGAGGGCCCGCGCCGCCTCGAGTTTCGGAGCGGGGTCGGAAGGATCGGCGACCGCCGCGCGATCGAAGAGAGCGAGCGCCACCTCGGGGGCGCCGCTCGATTCGAGTCGTCCCAGGCTCGCCAACGCCTGGGGGTTCCGGGGCTCGAGTTCCAACGCGCGCGCGTAGGCGGCGCGCACGGCCGCGGCTGGCGCTCCCGATAGCTCGAGGTCGAAACCGCGGATCTCCTGGAACGCACCGGAATCGGGATGGATCGCAAGAGTCTGCTGAACCGCGTCCTGTGTTGCGGCGGTTTCACCAGCCTCATGCGAAAATCGCACGAGCGCGCGCAGGGCCGCCGCGTATCGGGGAGCATTGAAGTTTACTCCCGGCGCCGTTAACAGCATGCCCAGCGCCACGTCCGGGCCGGCCCGTTTTGCCAAGCCCTCGGCCGCCGCGGCCAACGCCCGCCCGACCCACGCGGGGTGACTCTGCCCGATCTGCACGAGCGAGTCGCGCACAGTCGTCATGTCGCCGAGAAGGGCCGACAGGCGCATGCGCAGCAGCTGTCCCTCGATCTCCAGAGGCGCCTGCCCGGTCGCGGTGACGAGCATTTGAACCGCGAAGCTCAGTTGGCCCTGGGCGAGCAACAGGTCCGCGCCGCGCGTGCGCGCATCGGTCGCGCCCGGCGAGATGCGCACCGCGAACCGGTACTCGGCGAGGGCGCGCTCGAAGTCGCCGAGCTCCTCAGCCGCAAGTGCCGCGTAGTAGCGCGCCCAAGGGTTGTCGGGCCAGAGTCGGAGGGCCTCGTCGAACTCCTCGAGCGCCCGAGCGGGATCGCGCTGCTCCTGCGCGACGCGCGCACGGATCAGCTGGCGGCGGGCTGGTACGGGAAGGTCTTCCGCAACTTCCAGCGCGCGAGCGAGTCGACCGGCCAGCACCAGGGTATCCGCGTATGCGAACAACAGATCTGGGTTCGGTGCACCCGCCTCACGCGCCAGCTCGAAGGCCTGTTCCAGCGCATCCGCCGCCGCGCCGTACTCGCCCAACGCCTGGCGGAGTTCGCCCAGATCCATCCAGGCGGCTGCGGCGAGTTGGGGGTCCTCGAAACGCGTCGCCTCGCGGAGAACCGCCTCGGCCTCGGCGGCCTCTCCCATGAGGCGCAACCGCTGTGACAGCGCGACCCGGAGGCTCCGAGAGGTCGGAGCGTCCGCAAGTGCTGCCCGCAGAATCGCGAGCGCTCGGTCCGGCTCCCCATGTGCGTCGTAGAAGTTGATCGCTTCCGACAGCACTCCCAGGTCGGCCGGATGCGCGTCGAGACACGCGACCCAGGTCTTGCGCGCCTGCTCGAGGTCCCCGCTCTCCTGCTCGAAGGCCGCAGTGGTCGTGCAGTGCCAGGCCAGCACAGCCCCGGTTGCCTCGAGTTCGACGAGTCGACGACCGGCCTCCGCGAGCGACTCGCTGGCTTCGTCGAGCCGGTCGAGGGCGAGCAGAGCGAGGATGCGCGGCTCGTAGGCTTCGAGCTGGTCGGGATCGAGTTCGAGCACGCGATTCGCGTCGGCCAGCGCAAGCTCGGGGGCTTTCTTCCAGTGCGCCTGCGCGTTGGCTCTGATCAGCAGAGCCGACACATTTTCGGGTTCGCTCTCGAGGATCTGCCCGGTAATTTCGACGACCTCGTTGAAGTCGCGCGCGTCGAGCGCCAGAAAAGCCAGCTGCAGCCCGGCCGGAACGAGCCACTCGGGATCCTGCATCGCCTTGCGCAACGACCACATCGCGAGATTCGACTGCTGGGTGAGCGCGAGCGCCCGCCCGTAGAGGAAGACCACTTCCGGGTCATCGGGGCGCGTCTTCAGCAGCTCCCGCAGCGGCTCGACCGATCCCGCGATGTCCCCGGCCGCTTGTTGCTCGCGGATGGCTTCGAGGGGATCGGCTTCGTTGCAGCCGGCGAGCGCGAGGCAGGCGATCAGCCCTGCCACAAGCGCGCAGCGGAGGAAGATTCGGGGCGGAGTCAGTTGGATGACGGGATGCATCGGACGAACATAGACGATGCAACCGAACCAGACCCAGCCTGCTGCGCTAGCTTGCCTGCCGTGCGGAAGCGACTGCTCGAGCAACGTTGGCCCTGGCTCGTCGCTGCAGGCCTCAGCTTGGTCGCCTTCCTGTCGATCCTGGTCGAGAGCCAGCAGCCGAAAGGCTGGGATCGCCGCCCGCGCGGGTCCAGCGAGGACATCGCAGGGCTCCGGGACCGCGACGACCTGAACGTGCTGTTCATCGTGGTCGACACGCTTCGCGCCGAGCGCCTCGGCAGCTACGGCTACGAGCGCGACACCAGCCCGGTTCTCGACCGACTGGCGCACACGGGCGTGCGCTTCGAGCGCCATCTCGCGCAATCATCGTGGACCAAGTCTTCGATGGCCTCGCTCTGGACCGGGCTCTACCCAGCACGAACGGGCATCACGCGTTTCGACGACGTGATCCCGGAAGCTGCAGAGATGGCGACGGAGGTTTTGCGCGAGGCGGGCTTCCAGACCATTGGGCTCTACCGCAACGGCTGGGTCGCGCCGACCTTCGGCTTCGACCAGGGCTTCGAGGTCTACCAGCGCCCGGTCCCGAAACCCCTGCCGCCGCAGGTTCGGCGCGAAAACCCGACGCTCAGCGAGAAGGGTACCGACGAAGGCTTGGTCGAAGCGGCCGTCGAGTTCGCGCGCGTCAACGGACAGCAGCGCTGGTTCCTCTACCTGCACCTGATGGACCTCCACGAATACGTCTACGACGAAGAGTCCGCGCTCTTTGGCGCCAGCTACTCGGACATCTACGACAACTCGATCCGCTGGACCGACGGCTCGATCGAGATCCTCCTCGAGGCCCTCGCCGTGCTCGGTCAACTCGAGAACACGATCATCGCCGTCGCTTCGGACCACGGCGAGGCCTTCCTCGAGCGCGGCTTCGAGGGACATGCACGCCGGGTCTACCGCGAGACGACGGAGGTGCCATTCCTGCTCTCGCTCCCCTTTCGCCTCGAGCCGGGCGTCGTCGTGGAGGCGCGCACGAGCAACGTCGACATCTGGCCGACGATTCTCGACCTGTTAGGCCTCGAGCCACCGCAGGGGATCGACGGTCGCTCCAGGCTCCCGGACATCCTGGCGAGCGCGTCAGGGCAACCCCCCGACGAAGAGAGCCCGCCCACGATCGCCGACCTCGACCAGAACTGGGCGCAGCGGGACCGCGGCCCCCTGCCCACGATTGCGGTCGTCGACGGTGCGTACCGCTACGTGCGCGTGGAACAGTCCGGAGACCGCCGCACCGAAGAACTCTACGACGCGAGCGATGACCCGAGCGAGCTTCGCGATCTGGCTGCCGAGGAGCCGGAGACGCTCGAAAGACTGAGAGCGACGGCGGACGCATATTACGAAACCGAGCCCACCTGGGGCGAGGCGCCGACGCGGGAGATCGGCGAACTCGAACTCAACCTGCTGCGCGCATTGGGCTACCAGATCCCCTGACGGCTCGCAGACCCACGAGCGCGATCCCGAGCCGCAAGCTCAAAAATTGACGATCAGGGTGACACCGTAGGTTCGCGGATCGTTCACGTTGTAGATGGTCGTGTTGTTGAAGGT
>JAFDAW010000185.1 GCA_019313605.1 Deltaproteobacteria bacterium | reverse complement strand
AAAGGGAATTCGAAGGATTCCCCGGTTAGGAGCGCGCCCCAGAATGGGGGGAGCGCGACGACACAAAGGGAATTCGAAGGATTCCCCGGTTAGGAGCGCGCCCCAGAATGGGGGCGTGCGACGACACGAAGGGAAGTCGAATACTTCCCCGAGCTAGCTCGAAGGGCTCTTCGCGAGAGCAGCGGGCCCGAATAAAAAGAGGAAACAGTCTTGGACATCAAGCCGGCCGAAATTACCGATATCCTGAGGCGCGAAATCAAGGAGTACGATCGCGAGATCGACGTCGCAGAGACGGGGACCGTGCTCTCGATCGGCGACGGTATCGCGCGCGTCTACGGGCTCGAATCCGTGATGGCGGGTGAGCTTGTCGAATTCCCCGGCGGCATCTCGGGCATGGTGCTCAATCTCGAGGAGGACAACGTCGGTATCGCGGTGATGGGCGAGGCCCACCACGTGCGCGAGGGTGACGTTGTTCGGCGCACGAACCGCATCATCGAGGTTCCCGTAGGCGAGGCGTTGATCGGCCGGGTAGTCGATGCGCTCGGCAATCCCATCGATGGCGGCCCGCCGATCGAATCCACCGAATCCCGCCGCGTCGAGCTCAAGGCCCCCGGCATCGTCGCGCGAAAATCGGTTCACGAACCTCTGCAGACCGGGATCAAGGCGATCGACGCGATGACGCCGATCGGGCGCGGACAACGGGAGCTCATCATCGGCGACCGCCAGACCGGCAAAACTGCCATCGCGATCGACACGATCATCAACCAAAAGGATACCGACGTCTACTGCATCTACGTCGCGATCGGGCAGAAGCAATCGACGGTCGCGCAGGTCGTCGACAAACTCAAGCAACACGGCGCGATGGAGTACACGATCGTGGTCGCCGCGACTGCGAGCGAGCCCGCGCCGCTGCAGTACATCTCTCCCTACTCGGGCGTGACGATGGGCGAGTGGTTTCGCGACAACGGCAAGCACGCGCTGATCATTTACGACGACCTCTCGAAGCAGGCGGTCGCCTATCGGCAGCTCTCACTGCTGCTGCGCCGACCGCCCGGACGCGAGGCCTACCCGGGCGACGTTTTCTACGTGCACTCGCGGCTGCTCGAGCGTGCGGCGAAGATGAGCGACGAAGAGGGTGGTGGTAGCCTCACGGCGCTGCCAATCATCGAGACCCAGGCGGGCGACGTTGCGGCCTACATTCCGACCAACGTCATCTCGATCACTGACGGTCAGATCTTTCTCGAAGGCGACCTCTTCAACTCCGGCGTGCGACCCGCTGTGAACGTCGGCATCTCGGTGTCGCGCGTGGGCGGCGCGGCGCAGACCAAGGCCACCAAGCAGGTTGCCGGCAAGCTCAAGCTCAGTCTCGCGCAGTACCGCGAGATGGCGGCCTTCGCGCAGTTCGGCAGCGACCTGGACAAATCGACCCAGGAGCAGATCGCGAACGGTGAGCGCCAATCCGAGATGCTCAAGCAGCTCCAGTACTCGCCCATGAAGATGGAAGAGCAAGTCGTTTCGATCTTTTCCGCGGCACCGCGCGAAGATCGCGACTCGTGGGTGCGCGCCTACGAGGTCGAAGATCTGCTCCGCTACGAAGCCGAGCTGCTCGACCACGTTCGCCGAAATCACGCCGATGTCCTCTCGGCGATCAGCGAGAGCGGAAAGCTCGAGTCCGACACCGAGCAAAAATTGATCGCAGCGCTCGACGAGTTTGCGGGAATCTTCGAACCGAGCGCGACGGCGGGGACCGAGGCCAGCTAATTGCCGAATCTCAAGGACATTCAGCGCCGGATTGGCAGCATCAAGAAGACGCAGCAGATCACGCGCGCAATGCGCATGGTCGCCGGCGCCAAGCTGCGCCGCGCCCAGACCGCGAGCGAGAACGCGCGCCCCTACGCGGACCGGATGCGGGCGACCGTTTCGCAGGTCTCCGAGGGCGTGTCCGAAGATGCGCACCCCTTCTTCGAACAGCGGGAGTCGGTGAAGAAGGTGGAATTCGTGGTGGCTGTCTCGGATCGCGGGCTCTGCGGTGGATTTAATTCCAACGCACTCAAGTTTGCCGCGAAGCAGATCGCAGAGCGCGAAGCCGAGGGCTGCAAGATCTCGATCACGACGGCGGGCAAGCGCGGACAAGAGTTCTTTCGCCGCAGGCGCGCGAGTCAACTCGAGGGCAACTACCCGCAGCAGAGTTGGGTGACATACGGCCAGGCGACAGAGATCGCGAGGGCCGTTTCCGGCCGATTCGTTTCGGGTGAGGTCGACGAAGTCTTCATCATCTATAACGAGTTCGTATCGGTGATGACGCAGAATCCAAAGGCGGTTCAGCTGCTTCCGTTTACGGCGGAAGGTGAGTCGAGCGAGGACGCGTTACCGTACGAAATCGAGCCCGACCCCGAAAGCCTGCTGGCAGTACTCGTTCCGAAGGCGGTCGAGGTCGAGATCTACCGTGCGCTGCTGGAAAACCAGACCGGCGAGCACGCTGCGCGGATGGCGGCGATGGAATCGGCGACGCGCAACACCGAAGAACTGGTCGACAAACTGACACTTCAATTCAACCGCGCGCGGCAGGCGGCGATCACCAAGGAATTGGTCGAGATCGTCAGCGGCGCCGAAGCACTCTAGGACGGGCGATGGCGAACGAGAACGGGCAAGTCGTACAAGTAATGGGACCGGTTGTGGATGTGGAGTTTCCGCCGGGATCGCTTCCCGAGCTCTACGCCGCGTTGCGGCTGACGAATTCCGGGATCGATGACCGCGAATTCAATCTCGTGGTCGAGGTGGCAATGCACCTCGGCGAAAACACGGTTCGCTGCATCGCGATGGACACGACGGACGGCCTGGTGCGCAATCAGCCGGTCAAAAACACCGGTGAGCCGATCATGGTGCCCGTTGGCCCCGCGACGCTCGGCCGAATCATGAACGTGATCGGCGAGCCCGTTGACGAGCTCGGGCCGATCGAGTCCAACATCCGCTACCCGATCCACCGGCCCGCTCCGGAATTTGTCGACCAGTCGTTGGGGATCGAAACCCTCGAAACCGGCATCAAGGTCGTCGATCTGATCGCCCCCTATCCGAAGGGCGGCAAGGTCGGCCTGTTCGGTGGCGCGGGCGTGGGCAAGACGGTTGTCATTCTGGAACTCATCACCAACATCGCGAAGGAGCACTCGGGCTACTCGGTGTTTGGCGGCGTGGGTGAGCGGACTCGCGAGGGCAACGACCTCTGGCACGAAATGGCCGACGCCAAGCTCGCGGACGGAACGACGGTGCTCGAAAAGACCGCACTTGTCTTCGGTCAGATGAACGAGCCGCCCGGAGCGCGCGCGCGGGTCGGGCTCTCGGCGTTGACGGCTGCGGAGTATTTCCGCGACGACGAGGGCAAGGACGTCCTGCTCTTCATCGACAACATCTTCCGCTTCACCCAGGCCGGCTCCGAGGTTTCGGCACTGCTCGGTCGTATCCCGTCCGCGGTCGGCTACCAGCCGACACTCGCGACGGATATGGGCGAATTGCAGGAGCGGATTACCTCGACGAAGAAGGGCTCGATCACTTCCGTTCAGGCGATCTACGTGCCCGCCGACGACCTTACGGACCCGGCGCCCGCAACGGCCTTCAGCCATCTCGACGCGACCACGGTGCTCAGCCGCGCAATTTCTGAGCTGGGCATCTACCCCGCCGTCGACCCGCTCGACTCGACGAGTCGAATTCTCGATCCGCAGGTCGTGGGCGAGGAACACTACGAGGTGGCGCGAAGCGTTCAGAAGGTGCTGCAGAAGTACAAGGACCTGCAGGACATCATCGCGATTCTCGGCATGGACGAGCTCTCCGAGGACGACAAGATCACGGTGGCGCGGGCGCGCAAGATCCAGAAGTTCTTCTCGCAGCCGTTCCACGTCGCCGAGCAGTTCACCGGGCAGCCCGGCGCGTACGTTCCGCTGTCCGAAACGATTCGCGGATTCAAGGAAATCCTCGAGGGCAAGCACGACCTGCTGCCCGAGCAGGCGTTCTTCATGGTCGGCACGATCGACCAGGCCATCGAAAAGGCGGGAAAGCTCTAAGCGATGCCGTTCGACCTCACAATCGTTACGCCCGAGGGCGAGGCCTATCGGGGCAGCGTCGAGCGGGTCGTGCTTCCCGGCAGCGAGGGGGAGTTCGGTGTGCTCGCGAACCACGAGCGCTTTCTTTCACCGCTGCGGGTGGGACCCGTCGAGATCCTCAGCGCAGAGGGCTCGGTCTACGCCGCAGTCGCGGATGGCTTTGCGGAAGTCGATGGCGAAACCGTCACGGTGCTGGTGGATTCGTGCGAACTCGAGCACGAGATCGACGCGGCGCGCGCAGATTGCGCGCTGGCGGCCGCACAGCAATATCTCGACAAAGCGGCGGGTAACGATGACCCCGATCGCTACCGGCACTTCGAAGCGGCGCTCGAGCGCGCCCGGACGCGGATCGCCGTCAGCCGGCGCAAGAGTCAATAAACGAGAACTCGGCCCGCTCAGCTTCCGCGCGAAGCCGTGAGTTTCGCTTTGCCGTTTTCCACCACGACCTTGAAGTGAACCTGGCTGTCCCCGTAACGCTTGCTCAAGTCGCGTTCCTGTTGGTCCAAAATTTTGTCCAGCTTCGCGGGTGTCAGGCCGGAGACTCCCTGCCCACAGGCCTGTCGGGCCTCGACGAGCGCCTCGTAAACTTCTTTACGGCCCTGTGGGGGCGGCGCCACAGGGTCGGGCGGTGGTGCCGCAGCGCGCTCGTGGAGGTTCGCCTTGAACTGGTGGCGCGCGTAGGTGCCGTTTTCGATTTTGCGTAGGGTGTCGATCCACTGGCGCTTGAAGGCCTGATAGCGCGAAACGATCGAACTGAATTTGAACCGCATCGCAGTGTTCTTGATCGCCTGGTTGGAATAGACGACCACGAGCTTCCGGACCTCCTCCGCCTCCATGACCGGTTCGCGCGGGCGCGAACCCAGAAAATACTGGTCGTAGGCGAGCTTGAGCGACATCAGTTTGCGGCTGAGTATCTCCAGCTCTTCATCTGTGGGCAAAGCTCAGCCCTCCCCCGCGCCTCTCGCTCGTCGGTTGCCGGTCCCCGAGTGCCCTGAATCGGCGCTTCAAGTCGATCACTTGAGGCGTTTTCACCACAGAGACCACCTGCATCTGCCGACGATTGTGCGTTATCTGCGTCAAATGCGCGTCAAGCCGATTCGAATGACGCATTCTCCACGACGCGCGATGACGCACGGTCTGTCTAGCACGTGACGCCGCCTGGGGAGTGGGGCGCGAGAGCTACTCCCTCCAACCCCATGTCGCTCGCAGCTCTCGCGCCCCACTCCCCGCAGACCGGTTGCAAGAACGAAAAGGCATACCACCAGGATCAAGGACCCGATCCCACCGGTGCCTCTCTCGGGGTGTTACGAGGGAAAACCAACTAGTGACCAGTGGTTACCGCCCGAATCCCCTACTACGCCCTCTCCGGCAAAGCGATTCCCAATGCGTCAAAGAAATCGGTTGTGTCCCGAAGATTGTGCTCGCTGTGAGGATTGCAGAGTGGCGACAGCTACTTCCGCCCACGCTACGGCACCCATTTGCCAAGGCTCCGATTGCACAGGGGTTTGATCGCGATCAGCACAATCTTTGGGACACAACGAAAGAAATCCACCGAATCGAGGGGCGCCAACTGAAGACCGCGTCACTTGGGGTCGGTGATGGGGGGCCACGATCCCGAGCAACCAACTCGTCAATCACCCAATCCGGCCCAATACGTGACAACACGTGCGTCATCCGAGAGAGAGTTCAGATCGAATCCTTCAGCGCGTCAAGTCTCTGCGTCAACGCGTCAAAGTTGATCGCATCGGCCGGTGCGGATTCGCCCGGCGCGAGCGGTGGGATTTCTCCGAGCAGTCGGTCGCCTAGAATTTCTTTCAATCCCAATAGGTTGGAGGTATCGGCATCGGTGAGAGCTCCTTCGACATGAGAGATCACGACGCCTAGCACAGTCAGATTTTTTGACGCAGCCACATCTAGCGTCAAAGAAGTGTGGTTGATCGTTCCGAGGCCAGCGCGCGCCACGATCAGCAGCGGCAAGCCCAGTCTTCGCCCGAGCTCCGCCATCGTCATTTCGTCTCGAATTGGGACCAGCAGGCCGCCCGCTCCTTCGACGATCACAAAATCACGCCCTGTTGTGACGCGCTCGTAAGCTGCGTCAATCGAATCGAGGTCCACTTCGCGATTTTCAGCCCGCGCGGCCACGTTCGGGGCCGCGGGCAGCGCGAACTGCTGGGGGCAGATCGTTTCGAGCGGATCCTCTATCCCAGCGGCCTCGCGCATCGCGATCGCGTCGAGGGGGCCAGCCTCTCCCACGCCCGTTTCGATTGGCTTCATCGCGCCCACCTTCATACCGGTCTTGCGAAAGGCTGCGATCAGCGCGCGCGAAACGACGGTCTTTCCGACGCCGGTGTCCGTGCCCGTGACAAAGATTCCGGCTGCGTGCGGGTCGGCCACGTTCGTTATCCCACCCACTCTTTTCCGAGCAGATCGACGAGGTGGTCGATCTCGCTGTCGCGATGGGTGGCCATCGGCGTGATTCGCAGGCGGGCCGTGCCTTCCGGAACCGAAGGGTGGCGGATCCCCTGGGCGTAGACGCCGTTTTCGAGCAGGTGTTTGCAGAGTTTCATCGTCGCTTCATTATCCCCCACGATCAGCGGAAGGATATGCGTCGTACTCGGCGCGGTCGAGATGCCGCGTTGCGCGAGACCGTCCCGCAAGCGGTCCGCATTCTTGGCCAGGCGTTCTCGCCGCCACGGCTCGCGCCGTATCACCGCGAGCGCAGCCCGCGCCGCGGCTACCTGCGGTGGAGCGAGCGCGCAGCTGAAGATGAAACTGCGCGCGGTGTTTACGAGCAAGTCGCGGAGTGCGTGGCTGCCCGCCACGAAGGCGCCGAACGAGCCGAGCGATTTTCCGAGTGTCCCGAGCACGATGTCGACATCGCCGTCCACGCCGCAGAGTTCGCTGGAACCGCGCCCGGTGGTTCCGAGCGTGCCGGTTCCGTGGGCGTCGTCGACGAGAACAGTCGCCCCCCAGCGTTTGGCGAGCGGAACCAACTCGGCGAGCGGCGCGACGTCGCCGTCCATGCTGTAGACGCCGTCGACGACCACGAGAACTTCGCGGCGGGTCGATGCGGTCTCGCGCAGCACCTTTTCCAGGCCATCGAGATCGGCGTGAGGAAAGACGCGAACCTCTGCGCGCGAAAGCCGGCAGCCATCGATGATCGACGCGTGGCTCAGCTCGTCGGAGATCACCACATCGTCGCGGTCTGCTAGCGCGGGGATGACACCGACATTTGCCATGTAACCGGTGCTGAAGGCCAGCGCAGACTCGGTTCCGAGAAATTCGGCGAGTTCCGACTCGAGCGCCTGGTGGATTTCGAGATTGCCGTTGATCAGCCGCGAGCCGCCCGCCGCGCAGCCGAACTCGCGTGCGGCCGCTGCCGCCGCCTCGACGACCACCGGGTGGTGGGCGAAGTCGAGATAGTTGCTGCCCGCAAACAACAGCACCTCACGGCCGTCGACCGACATCCGGGTGGATTGAGCGCCCG
>JAFDAW010000011.1 GCA_019313605.1 Deltaproteobacteria bacterium | reverse complement strand
TGTCCGTTCCAAAGCTCTGGATCATTTCGTCCTCGAAACGTTTCGCGAAAAAGAGCAGCGAGGCGGGTTTGGTCGGAAATAAGGTGAGCGACCCATCGTAGCCGAACAGCATGGTGTTCGTGTCGCCGGATGAATCGGACCCCTCGAGTAGCTCCTGCTGTAATCCGAAGGATCCACCGAGGTGGAAGTTGAGGAGCTGTGTGGTGATGACGTAACCGTCTACGGCCAGTTGGATGGCCTCGCGGAAGCGATACCGATCTAACGTCCTCGTGGGGCTGTTGGAGCTCTCGGTTTTCTGATGAGCGACCTCTGTGCCGACATCCACAGCGCCACCGAAATGCGTCAGCTTGACGATCTGGGCCGAAACGTCACCCGCGGAGAAGATTGCGAGTGCCAAGATTGACGCGCATCGTATCCATGTCGCGCGGCTCGGCACACTTCACATCTGCTCAAGAGAGTGGCAGTCGCGGCAGGTTTCGAAGCTGATCGCCCACGCCGTTCTTCCATCGTGACAGCGGCCGCAGAATTCTCCGGCGCTGAGCGCAGCCATGTCGATGGCATTGGCACCGGCTCGCATCTCGAATATATCGGGATGGCAGGCGTAGCACCTGAACCGGCTGCGGTGTTTCCAGTGCGGAAACACGACTGGAGAAATCCCGTTGGCCGTCGAGATCCTGTCCATGGTGATGTTTCCGAGCACGTTGGGGGCGGCCGTCGCACCGGACAGCACGGCGGCGAGCGAGGTGATCAGGGCGGCCCGGCGACGCCGATTCACCGGGTTCCGCGCGCACGGCCGATCGCCCCTTCGCGTTTCAGCTGCGAAAGTGGCCTTCGAGCCGGTTGCTGTTCGAGGAAATCTCCACCTCGCCATGGCAGCGCCCACGGTACCCATCCTGCGATGCCCCCGCCACGCTGGCCCGCAACGAACCAGCTGCAATTTCCCGCCGAAGACGAACACAAAACAGCGCGCCGAAAAGGTGTTTTTCGGCGCGCTGTCCATCTCGAAGCCGGAGTCCCGGCGAATCGTTGTTTCTCCTGGTTGTTTTCCTACTTGTCGTGGCACTTCAAGCAGATGTAGTTCGAGTCGCTTCCGGTCAGCGTTCCGCGCAGGAAGTATTTGCCCAAGACCTGGCTTCCGTTGTGCGGGTCGTGGCAGGAAGAGCACTCGATGCCCGCCTGGCCGCTGATCGGGCCCGCCGAGATGTTGCCCGATCCGTCATCGCTGAAGAGGCGGATTCCTCCCGCCGTCGGATCGGCCACCCAACCACTGGCGACCACCTCGGAGCCCGAAGTCACCGAGTTATAGGTGCTCACCGCGCCCTGGAACGGGAAGGGATGTGCGACCGGGTGGTTGCCGGCCATGTCGCCCGTCCCCGGGTTGTTGAAGGTGATCAGGCGGGGGTCGCCGGGAAGGTTGTGCTGGTCGCTGAACAGGTTCTGATTCGGTGTGGAGTCGAACCAGGCCACGTCACCGACCGCCACCGTGCCGTCGTGGCACGACAGGCAGTTCTTGCTGACGCCCTGCCAGGTGTTGTCGAAGTTCGGCAGCATGGTGCCGTTCGTGGTTACGGTCGTGTCGCTCCACGAGTAGGCGAGGCTGGAGAGCGTGTGGTTCCACAGCAGCTTCGTCTGTTGAGCCCGGTGCGGGGTGTGGCAGAAGGTGCACAGGCCGACTGAGACACTTGCATCATCGGTGAAGTCGTGAGCGGACAGCGCAATCCCGTCTCCAGGCGCGGCCACCGCGCCCCCTGCGATGAAGAGTGCCGCGATCAGAGCCGCCGCGATCACCCATGAACGATTCGTCAACTCCATGGTGTATCTCCCTTTAAACTGCTTTGCGCCGGCAGCACGCCAGCGCTCGTGAACGGCTCCAATTGCAACGGCTGTGCCAGGTCGATCGGGCTGCGCGGTCGCGGGTGGGAAGCGCCGCGAGGCGGCTTTTCGCCAGCTCTGGGCGCCGGAAAATCCCTCTCGAGGCTGCGCGCGTCGTTCTCGTGTGGCCGTTGCGCGGTGGCTTGAACGTTGTGGCCTCGCAGAACTTCGAGAATCCAGGCTGTTGCCTCGCAATCTTGCCAGGTGGTGTAAATCATTGATTTCATATGGAAAATTCGAATTTTCGCGGAAAATAGCCAGAGGTGCCGCTGCGGGTCTCGCAGGATTGCGAGAGGCGGCAAGGCGCTACGCCAGCAGCGGATCGGCAACTCTTCACTCCGGTGCCCGCGAGGCCACAGCGCGACGCGCTGCTGCCACCGCGAATCGCGCAAAGAGTTCTGGCCTGAAACTTGCTCATGAATTCGCTGCGGCAGAAGCCGACGGATGCGACCGCCCGTGCATTCGAACGATCGGTCGACGGGGCGCTGCCGTCGTCATCGATCGATAGAGGATCGAAATGACCAGGTCCGAGTCGCCACTGATTCGTCTGCTCCGCTTCCCCGGAAAAGTCCAGTTCACCACGGCTCTGCTTCTGGGTGGAGTCGTGATCATGACCGCATTCCCAATCGTCGCTCTCTCACTCGCCACGGTCGTCCGGGCGCAGCCGACGGCGAGTGCCAGCGCGCTTCCGCTGGAAGAAACCCGCGGCTGGGCCATCCTCGCGGGCGGACGGGCCA
The DNA here is from genome assembly GCA_019313605.1 of Deltaproteobacteria bacterium. Taxonomy (GTDB): domain Bacteria; phylum Myxococcota_A; class UBA9160; order UBA9160; family SMWR01; genus JACZVU01. The sequence continues at coordinate 16,330 of JAFDAW010000011.1, read as the reverse complement.
AGCCGGTCCAGACTTTCGCCAAGGAAACGGCGCTGGCGCTGACGGGGAGCGAGAGCGTCGACGGCGTGGGCCCGCTCGAGATCCTCTGGGGCTACGTCTTCGCGGCGGAGGACTTCGGGGGTCGTCCCTACCTTCGAATCGAGAGTCTCGAGCTGAGGGCGAAGCTGGGTCTGCGAGTAACCCAGCGGCGTTTCGCTTTCGACGCGTTGGCGGGGAATCCGGCCCTGCGAGAGCTCGTCGAACGCGCGACAGAGCGACAACGAGACGACTTCGAGCTCGATCGGCTAGAGGGCGACGCCCTCGCTGTCTATCGGAGGCTCGAGCGGGCGGCGGGGCTGATCTCGAGCGAAGCCCTCACGCTCGTACCCAACGCCGCCGGCGACGGCACGTGGTCGTCTCCAGCGAGCCTCGCCCAATCCCGAGATGCGAGCCGGCGGGCCATCCACGCCGGCTTCGGGAAGCTCGCCCAGGCCTATCGCGCGGGAGATGCGGTTGCCTTTCGCCGCGAGGCGCGTGCCCTCACGGGCGCGCTGCGAAACGTGGGCGGCGCAGGCTATCCCAGCACCACCGCGATCGACCGCGAACTCTTCTACGCCGATTTCAACGCTTTCGGCAAAGCTTGGAAGCTCTATCTAGTGGGTGCCCTCGTGATCCTGATCCTGGGCTTCGGCGAACGCACCCTGGGCTACCGCGCCGGCCTGTTGCTGATCGGTTCCGGTTTTGTGTGCCACAGCATCGGCATCGGGATCCGTTGGGCGATTGCGGGGCGGGCACCGGTATCGGACATGTACGAATCCCTGATCTTCATGGGCTGGGGGGCGATAGCGCTGGGACTGACTCTCGAGATCTGGCAACGCAGACGGATCGTCGCCGCTTCCGCCGCCCTACTTGGTTTCCTCTGCCTGGCGTTCGCGGAAAACCTGCCGATCGACTCGAATATCAATCCGCTGGCGTCCGTCCTCGCACACACCTCCTGGCTCGCAGTGCACGTCATGACGATCATGCTGGCCTACTCGGCGTTCGGCCTGGCGATGCTCATCGGGCACGCGGTGTTGTTCGTCGAAGTCTTTCGAAAGGACCGCTCTCCCCTGCTGGGCTGGCTCTCGAAGGTCCTCTACAAGACGCTCCAGATCGGCGCGCTCTTCCTCGCCGCAGGCATTGTCTTCGGCGCCATCTGGGCCAACGAGAGTTGGGGGCGTTACTGGGGCTGGGACCCCAAGGAGACGTGGTCGTTGATCACGTTCTTCGTCTACCTGGCCATCATCCACGCCCGTTTTGCGGGCTGGCTGCGCGGCTTTGGACTCGCCGTCGGTGCCGTGCTCGGATTTCTGAGTGTCATCATGACGTACTACGGCGTCAACTTCATTCTGACCTCGGGGATGCACGCCTACGGCGTCGCCGAGGGGGGCCAGTTCTTCCTCGTGGTCTACGCCCTCGCCGAGTGCGCCATCGTCGTTGCGGCGCAGATCATGCGCACCACCGGTCCGGGGCAAAAGAGTCCGGCACGCTCGGAAACGCTCGGCCATGGCAGGGTTCCGACATGAGCGCTCCGAGTCCCGGGTCGACAGGAAAACGCGGCGGCGGAACCCGGCGCCTGGTATGCATGCTGGCCGGTGCGTTCGTGACCCTCGCCACGGCTTTCGTTCCCGTGTCGGCGTCGCGGGCCGTCTGCCTGGGAGGCGGGACCTCGCCTCTGCCGGCGCCTTCGGCGGAATTCCTCCGCAGCTACCGCGCATCCTTCGCGAATCCGACCCGCCTCGCGGTCGATTCCGCCGGAAACGTCTACATCGCCGACGCGGCGATGGGAACGGCCACCGTGCGCTCGCCCGACGGTCGCATCGTATCTCTCGTCAGTGGCCTCGAGAATCCCGTCAGCATCGGAGCGAGTGGCGGCGAGACCTTCTATGTCGGGGATGGAACGAATGGATCGGTGGCGGCCCTGTCGTTCGCCGGAGAATTCCTGTTCGATCTCGGGCAGGGCGCCGGAGAGTTCGGCATGCCGGCCGACATCGCCATCGACACGCTGACCGGGAACATTTACGTGACGGACAGCGCGCAAGACCGTGTGAAAATCTACGACACCGCCGGCGTGTTCTCGGCGAGCTTCGGTGTTTCGGGCAGCGGCGACGGCGAGTTCAAATTCCCGACGGGAATCTTCGTGGACGGCGCCGCGAACGAGGTTCTGGTGGTCGACCAGCTGAACTTCCGGGTTCAGAGTTTCACGCTCGACGGCAGCTACAACTTCTGTCTGGGCTACTTTCGAGAGAGTGCCTTCAACCCCCGGCGCGACTTCAACGCGCCCCAGGGCGTCTGGGCGGATGCCCTGGGGCGCGTCTTCGTCGCGGACGCGGTAGATGGCACCATCAAGGTGCTGGACCGCGACGGCCCGTTGCTGGGCACGATAGGCAAAATCGGCACGCGCCCCGGGCAGCTGCGCATTCCGATGGACCTCGTCATCGATCCGTTCGGCAGGCTCTTCGTCGCCTCTGCCAACAACGCCCGCCTGGAAGTATTCGGGCTCGATGATTACAGCGATCCCGAGCAGTTCATTCCCGCCGAGATCGAGATGGCCCCCGATCCGCTCGGCCGCGCCACGCCGCCCGCCGAGATCACCGCCTACGTGGAGATTCCTGGCTACCGCCTGGAGGACGTCCAGTTCGACAGCGTCATCGCCAACGGCGTCGTCGCGAGTGCTGTCTCCGTTGCCGATTGGGACGCCGATGGCATTCCCGACCTGAAGGCCACATTCGATACCAAAAATTTGTTCAAGACCCTGCCTCCATCGGGGGCTGCGGACGTCGAAGTCAGCGGGATACTGGGCGCTTACGTCTTCGAAGGTACCGGTTCGATCGAAGTCGTGGCCTACCCGTGCGCCAACGGCATCGACGACGACGGAGATGGGCTGACCGATCGCGACGACCCAGGCTGCCGCATCGGGCGACCCTCTTCGCTCGAGAATCCGCAGTGCGACGATGGGATCGACAACGACGGCGACGGGTTCATTGATGGGCGCGACGACCAGTGCAGGGGCCGGCCGTGGTGGGACCACGAGTCGCGGTGGCAGGTCGAACCATTCTCCCTCGACCTGGGTGCCGAACGGATCATGGTTCTCCCGCCGTTCTTGTGGCTGCGCGATCGCCGCCGACGCAGAGCACGTAGATGTCCCCACCGAGCTCGCCGGGCTGCGGCGATCGTCGCATTCTTCTGTGTTTCATTGGGCCTGACCGTCCCGGAAAGGGCCCGCGCGCTGGACCCCCCCCACGATTATTTCTCGAACTCGATCGATTGTGGGAACTGTCACCTGCCACACGGAGCTCCCGGCGGCGCCATCACGCGCGTCGAGGGGAACCCGAACCTCTGCGTGTCGTGCCACACGCCCGGAGGGCTTGCCGCCGCCTGGTCGTTCAACGATGTCGACCAGGCGTACCCGGGCAGCAGCGGAACCTCGCACCGCTGGGATTCGGGCCCCTCCGGCCACCTGGTCGAAGGCCTCACCAACACGTCCACCGGGACGCTGCAGTCCGGAGCAGCGTTCACCGGAAGAATCGAGCGGACCTACACCATCACTCTCACGAGCTCTGGCGATGTCGGTGTGGCGACCTTCGATTGGGTCGACGACGCGGGAAACGCCGGCAGTGGAGCCACGGGCACCGATGTCGCTCTGGACGCCGGTCTGACACTCACGTTCACCGACGGAGACGCATCGCCTTCGTTCGAAGCGAACGACAGCTGGACCCTGTTCGTCCGAACCGACCTGCGGCTGCCGGATTCGGCCGACAGCTTCGAGGCGGCGATGGCCTTCCGCGTCGCTGACGGGAAGGTGGTGTGCTCGGTCTGCCACGACCAGCACAGCCAACTGTTGACGCCGTTCGACCCGAACGCCCCGGCCTACGGTGGCAGGGGAACGGGCTGGGGGCGTCATTACCAGCGCAAGGACAACGACGTCAACCAAATGTGCAAGGTGTGCCACGAGGCCAGGGACGTACAGTCGGCCGATCTGGGCTCGCATCCGGTGGGCGTAGCCATCCCAAGCGACGACTTCCAGGTGCCGGCTTCGATTCCGCTCGACGCGTTCGGCGAGATCGAGTGCATGACCTGTCACTCGCTCCACTTTGCCGACTCCGGTGGGGTGAACGGCGGCCAGGGTGACGGATACCTTCTCCGGCAGTCCATCGGCGACCTCTGCTACGAGTGTCACACACTCGCCGATCGCGATGCTGGGTCGCACTTCGACTCCGGCACCGGCGCCCTCTGGCCGGGAGGGCAGTACGGCACGAGCTTTCCAGCCCACACGAGCGAGAAGCGAGGCGCCTGTGTCAATTGCCACTGGCCGCACGGTTGGCCCGACGACGCGAACACGACCGTCGACTATCCGCGGCTCTGGGTCGAGCGATACGACACGGCGGACGACGGGTCCGACGCCGACGACGCCGAGGATCTGTGCTTTACCTGCCATGACGGCAGCCCGGCCGCCACCGACATTCGCAGCGAGTTTGCGAAGGGAATCAACGCTTCGGAGATCTTCCACCACCCGGTTGCCGACTCGCAACAGACCGCCGGTCGATCGGTGGAGTGCGTGGATTGCCACAATCCGCACGAGGCCAGGAGCGACGACAAGCTGGCAGGGGTCACCGGCGTGGACAGCGACGGATTCGCGGTGGGACCGGACACGGGGAACGATCGGCCTCTCGAGCAGCACGAACTCTGCTTCAAGTGCCACGGCGACGATTACAACGCGTCACGGCCTGGAACCAGCAACAAACGGCTCGATTTCCAAACCGCCAACAGCGCGTTCCATCCGGTCGCCGGAGCGGGCCAGAACCAGTCCGCGAACCTGGAGGACCAGCTTCTGGGAGGGCTCACGACGACCTCGACGATCCAGTGTTCCGATTGTCACAACAACGAGGCAACCGCCGACGTTTCAGGACCTGCCGACGGATCGAGTGCGTCGCCCAACGGTCCGCACGGATCCGCGTATGCAGCCATTCGGCGAGCAGACTACTGGACGGCACTGACCGGCCCATCGGACTGGAACCCCGACAATTTCGAGCTGTGTTTCTTGTGCCACGACTCGCAGAAGCTGGTGGTAGCGCGCGAGTGGGAGGACGGCGCCGCGACAAACTTCTACGACGACATCGAGGGCAAGGACAATCTGCACTGGGTGCACCTGGAGGACCGGACCGACAAGGCTCGGGCGACGTGCAAGAACTGCCATTACAACGTTCACAGCAACGTCACGGCCGACAACACCCAGTACAACATCGACGGGACCGTCTACATGTCGCCTCCGCCGAACTTCAAGACGCACCTCGTCAACTTCTCGCCCGACATCCAGCCTCTGGGCGGAAGAGCGAAGCCTGAATGGCGGATGAACACGGCGAATCGCGTTCGTCGTTGCTATCTGAGCTGCCACGGAGCTGACATGGAGGGCGAGCGGTATCGTCCCAGCACCGGCGACGACACCCCGACCATCCCGTGACATGCCCATCGGGAGCTTTCGAAACCTTGCGGGGCTATCGTTCCCCCGTATCGCGCCCGGACCTTCCGGCGCTTTTTCGCCGGCTGCGGCGGCGGTGGACCGATCGGAGGGGATGGGTGATCGCTGCGGCTGCGCGGCGATGCCCAAGGAGAAATTTTGTGAGTGGAACACGCATACCGGTTTTGGCGGCCGTGGCGGCGCTGGTGGTGAATGCTTCGTACGCCCACGCAGCAGGAGACGCCGCTCAGCCGGCAGCGCCGCAGTACAACCTCGAGGGGCGCCGGATTACCGGAACGGTGGTTACCACGTCCAGCGTCGGCAGCTACACCTACGTTCAAATCGACACCGGAGACGGCGTCGTCTGGGCCGCGGCTCCGCGCACGCAGGTGGAGGAGGGGGACACGGTGCTCCTCCCCGACGGGTCTCCGATGCCCGAGTTCTACAGCCCGTCGCTGGATCGCCGCTTCGACCTGATCTACTTCGCGTCTTCCATGTTGGTTTTCTCGAGCGGGGGCGCCATTCCGAAGGATTTCCAGCAACACTGCCCGCCGGGAGAGAGCTCGGGCGCCGAGCTGGACGTCCGCGGCACGGAGCGGGCGCCCGGCGGTCTCACCATCGGGGAGATCCTCGAACGGACGGCGGATCTCGCCGGCGAACAGGTTTTGCTGCGCGGCAAAGTCGTGAAGTGCAGTCGCGGGATTCTGGGTAGGACCTGGATCCATCTGCGGGACGGCACGCTCGGGCCCGAGGGGACCGGCGACGTGACGGTCACGACTCGAGACGCGGCAGCGATCGGCGACACCGTCCTCGTGCGCGGTACCATCGTGCTCGACAAGGATTTCGGATACGGTTATCGGTACGATCTCCTGATCGAAGACGCCAGCATCACCATCGAGTGAGGCCAACGCGCGCCCCTGTCTCTACGTTGCCCGTTGGATTCCCTGACGATCCAGGCAATGGGCCATCGTCAGCGCGATTGCTCGACGCGCTCCCTGATGTCGTCGCGGAAGCTCTCGTGGCAGCTGACGCAGCCATCATTCAGCATGCGCCGCGTTGCCGCGGAGACCATCTTCGGGTTTCTTTGGGCGGCGGCGTGCTCTAGATGGATCGCCTGTGATGAAAGGGTTTCGAAGTATCCGCGAAACTCGTTCTGATCTGAGGGATCTTCGACCAAGAATATCGTTTCGATCACCTGGGTCCAGGTTAGAATGTGCGCAGTTGCCCCGATTTCCCGAGCTTCACGCGCGATCAGACCATAGTCGTTCATCGCGATGCCGCGGTTCACACTCTGCACCGAGCTCAGAAGCGACCTCATGAACAGAGCCCGCGGGGTGCGTCCCGCGTCCGTCTCGCGGAATTCGGAGTGACACGCCACACAAGCGTCGTCGATCAACACGTTGACTCCGAGCAGCACGGCTGTGGCATCCTCGAGCGCCGCGGCACTCAAGATAGAGTCAGCCGCTCGACGCTGGGCGGTCAGAAACCGGTTGAATTCCACTTTCTTCTTCGGGTCCAGTTGCAGTGATTTGATGTCGATTCCCTTCAAGGACTTGGCGTTCGCCTTCAGGGTCTCGGCTCCCTTCCCAACCCGCTTGTAGTTGTCGCGAACTACCGCTTCGTTGATCTCGTTGATCGCGGTCAGGCTCTGGTGCATCACGGAGACCAGTTTGAAATCCCGGCTGGTGTCTTCAGACGCAGCAGTCGCTGTCCCAACTCCGACCGTGGCAACGAAGGCCGCGACGCACCAGCGCCAGGCCGCGGTGTAGATTTCACGAGATCCAGCCATTGAACTCCTCCCCGTGTCCGAATCGTTCGGTTTCCGTCGCTGCAAGGCCACGACGTACAAAATTATTACCGTCCCTCGGAGTCGTACTTGGCAAGGCGTCGGTAGAGCGTCGCCGGGTCGATTTCGAGCATCTTTGCCGCCTGTTCGCGGTTCCCATTGGCGGCGCGGAGCACCCATGCAATGTGAGATCGCTCGAACGTTTCGACGGCGTTCTTGAGGCTGGTAGGCAGCGTCTCTCCGACCAGAATTTCGCTCGGAAGGTGGGAAACGTCGATTCGGGAATCCGCGCACAAGATGCAGGCGCGCTCGAGCACGTTCGAAAGCTCCCGAACGTTTCCGGGCCAGGAATAGGCCAGCAACAGCTTCATCGTTTCATTCGAAACGGTCGGGCGCTCCTTCCCCAACGCTCGGCAGTGAAGCGCGATGAAGTGGTCAACCAATGCCGGGAGGTCATCTCGTCGTTCGACGAGCGATGGAACGCGAATCTGGAAGACATTGAGTCGATAATAGAGATCCTGCCGGAACGTTCCCTCTTTGACGGCTACCTCTAGATCGCGGTTGGTGGCGGCCACCAGACGAAAGTCCGCCTTGACGGGTCGGTCGGCGCCGACGGGGAACACCTCCTGCTCTTCGACCGCGCGGAGCAGCTTGGCCTGGGCCGAAAGCGGGACCTCACCCACCTCGTCGAGAAATACGGTTCCGCCGCGAACGCTGCGCAGCAGGCCATCGCGGCGCCGGTCGGCGCCCGTGAAGGCTCCCTTCTCGTGGCCGAAGAGCTGCGCCTCCACCATGTCTCGCGGCATGGCGGCCATGTTGACGGCGAGGAACTCCGTATCCGCGCGGTTGGAGTGCTGGTGGATCGCCCGCGAGACCAGCTCCTTGCCGGTTCCGCTCTCCCCCACGACGAGGACTGTCGTTTCGGTAGGAGCGACCCGCCCGATCAGTTCGAATGTCTCCCGGATCACCGGGCTGCTCCCGACGATGCCCTCGAATCCGAGCCGTCCACGGAGGTCACGGCGCAGGCGGCCCACCTCGTCCTTGAGGTGGCGATAGGAAAACAAATTCTCAATGCGCTGCAGGAGATCTTCGAAAACGACCGGCTTGAGGAGATAGTCGTACGCGCCCAACCGCAGCGATTCAATTGCCGTTTCGACCGAGGCGTAGGCCGTCATCAGCAGAACCGAAGTTTCGGGACGCTCGTCCACGATTCGCTTCAGCAGCTCGATCCCGTTCATCTCGGGCATGCGGATATCAGTGATCACGAGCGCGTAGTCTTCCTCCAGCAGCTGCTCCAGGGCGGTTAGACCGTCGACAGCCCGGCCCACGACGTATCCCTGGGATCCGAGAAACTCGGCGATGTTTGTCCGGACGACTTCCTCGTCGTCCACGATCAGGATCCGTTCGTTCAAATCCCCGCTCCGTTCAGGCCTTCGCGCTTCAGGGGAAGCCGGATCGAGAACGTCGTTCCGTCCGGGCCCGTGCGCTCCAGCTCCAAGATGCCGCCGATCCCCTGGATGATGCCCCGGCTGACGAAAAGACCCAACCCCGTGCCCTTGCCGGGCCCCTTCGTGGTGAAAAACGGATCGAAGACGTTCTGAACGGCTGCGTCGGGAATACCGCCGCCGTTGTCGCTGACACGGATGAACAGAGCCCCGTCGTCCACGCCGGTTTCAAACTCGACGGTTCCGTCTTTGCCGACCGCGTCCAACGCGTTGAGACCGAGATTCAAGAGCACCTGCACGAGGTCGTCTTCCTTGATGCGGATGCCGGGTACGTGCTCGCCGAGCCGGCGCGTGATCGTGACTCCGCGCGCGCGCGGATCGTGCTCCATGAGCTGCGCCACGTCGTCGACGACCTGGTTGGCGGAGGCGAGCATCACCTCGTCGCGTCTTCGGCGCGAGAAGTTGACGAGCCTTCGCAGCATGCGGTCCATGCGGCCCACCTGCTTGCGCACGATCGCGAGCGTTTGCGCCGCCCGGTCCGGATCGCTCTGCGCCAGCTGCAGCTGCGAGTCGATGGCGGCGAGGGGGTTCCCGATCTCATGCGCGATCCCAGCCGCGAGCTGGCCGAAGGCCGTCATCTTCTCCTGGTAGACCATCTGCATCTGATGCTGCTTTTCCGCTGTGACCACCCGGCCGATTTCGATGACCGACGTGATCGCGCCGGAGACATCGAAGATGGGGTACGTCTCCACGTAGACGGGCTGGTTACCGCCAACCGTCTGCTGCGAACGCTCATCAGAACCGATCTCGCCGGTCTCGAAGGTGTGGCACATCGGATGCTCCGCGGGAGGCTCGCTCAGCCCCTCGAAGACCTCGTACCACCGCTTGCCGAGGAGGGACTGGCCGTGCATCCGAACCGCCGCCGTGTTCTCCTTGATGATCTCGTGGTCCCGGCTCACGACGATCACGCGCTGGTCGATGGAGTCGAGCAGCAGCTCGAGAAACTCCCGGCTCTCGCGCAACGCCAGCGTTCGTTCGGCGATCCGCGACTCTAGGTTCTCCTGAGATTCTCGGAGCGCCAGGCTCATCCGGTTGAAAGTCGCGGCCAGATCCGCGATCTCCCGCGGGCCGCCGGGCGAAACGGTTTCACCCGGATCACCGGAAGCCATGCGTTCCGACGCACGAGACAGGGCCTGAAGCGGGATCACGAAAGTCCGCCAGCTCAAGAACGCGGCCAACGCCAGGATCACCGCAAGGACCCCGCTTCCCGTCGCGGCCTGCCACTTGAGGCGTTCGAGGTCGGCGAGTGCGTGCTTCTCGGGAGCCTCCGCGACGACCCCCCACCCGAGCGACGGAATCGGCGAATAGGCCGCCAGGATCTCGGTGCCGTCGCCACTGCGACGTTTCCCCTCCCACTCTGCACTGTTCTCCAGCCCGAGCTCGTCCAGCCAGGAGAGCGTTTCGCCATAGGGCGCCGAGTGGATGTCCGCGAAGGACCCACACACCACTCTTCGGTGCTCGTTGACCAGGTACACCGCCGCATGGCTGGTGCGATCCCGGTTCTCGAGCATTATCGCGCGGTGGACGTCGAAGGAGAATCGCCCGCAAAAGACACCGAGAAGGCTTCCGTCGTTGTCGTGGATCGGACCGGCGATCAACAGGATCGGCGCATCGCCGGAGCCGTCGCCGCCGTCTGCGGAGTGAGAATGGCCATCCCGGCCGGGCCCGTGCCCCTCCTTCGGAACCTCGAAGCCCACGGTGGAAACCTTGGAAATCCCCGCCTTTAAGCAGCGGTGCCCCGAAAGATCGGAATCCAGTACGCCGTTGGGCGCCGACGAGGCCAGCAGGCGCCCCGACGGTGACAGGACCAGGTACTCCCGAAACGAAGCTCCCTCCGCCGCCTTTGCGGCGAGGTGTCCTTGCAGGGCCCCGCTCATGAGCTCGCGATCCTCGTCCGTGTCCCGCAGAAGTCGGATGAGCTGGTACATGTAGTGATTGCCGGCAACGATCGAGTACACCACGCCCTCGGCGGCACGTACGAACTCGCGGGTTTCCGAAGCTTCGAGCGCCGCGACGTTCCGGATGTTCACGAATGCCGCGTCCGTCATGTAGCGACGGCTTTGCAGGTAGCCCCAGAGATTGGATACATACATCGGGCCGACGAAGAACGCGACCAACAGCAAGGTCAACCAGTGCGCGACCGTCAGGGGCCTCGATCGGCCAGGCTCATCGGTGACGGATTCCCTCAACGGCGGATGACTCATCTCCGATTTCCCCACCCCCCGGCAAACGCTGGTGACGATACATCGCCTCCGGTGGGTCTGCCGCAGACCTGTAACCCGTCAAGCAAAGTCGGACAGTCAGGCCAATCACCCAACGGGTGTTCCGCTCGCTCTGCCGGAGGCTCGCCGGAAGATAGTTGTGCCCGTGTTTCCATCTTTCAGGCTGCTCTTTGTGCATTGCAATTTCCCGTCAGTTGGCCCGCGGTGCGGTCGGCCGCCGGACCAGAGCATGCTCAATCTACCGTAGAGAAGACAGTTTCCTCCGTCACCGAGTAGATCTCTGCACTCTCACGCTGCGGAATCACCCGCCCCCCAAACCTCCAGTAGAGTGCTGGCAATACGACCATGTTCAGGGCTGTCGAAGAGAGAAGCCCACCCAGAATGACGATGGCCATAGGGCTTTGTAGCTCGCTACCCGGTTCGCCGCGTCCGAGCGGCAACGGAATGAGTGCCAGCCCAGCCACCAGCGCCGTCATCAAGATCGGCGATAGCCGCTCCAACGACCCCCGCACGATGCTCTCGCGCAGACCTGTCCCCTCTGCGAGCAACCTCTGATAGTGAGCGACTAGCAATATGCCGTTCCGGGTGGCGATACCGAAGAGAGCCACGAAGCCGACGAGGGATGCGATGCTTACCACGGCGTCGGTCAGCAGCACGGCTAGGACGCCACCGATCAGCGCCAGTGGAAGATTCGCCATGATGAGAATGCAATGGCGGATGGAACGAAACTCGCCGAAGAGGATCAGGAAGATCAACGCCACCGAGAGTAGCGACAGCAGGCCAATCGTCTGGGTCGCTTTCTCCTGGCTCTCGAACTGGCCGCCGTAGGCTACGTGATAGCCGGAGGGAAGCTGTAGCTTTTCAACTCGGCTCTTGATGTCCGCGACTGTGCTCCCAAGGTCCCTGCCAGCGACGTTCGCCTGTACGACGATCTTGCGCTGAACGTTCTCTCGGGAGATCGTATTGGGTCCCTGGCCAAGAGTTACCCGGGCCAACTGGGAAAGGGCAACCCTCGCACCGGTAGGTGTATCGAAGATCACCTCAGAGATGGCCTCATCACTCGATCGGAGATTGGGTGGGAGACGGACCACGAGATCTGTTTCCCGTCAAAAGAAGTTGGACAACAGAGTGGTCTAATCTAAGAGACACTTTACGGGGCCCGAGGCCAGGGCGGATCAGGGTCGTTTCTAGACGAGCAGGACTGTCGAGCGAATGTGTAGTGAGAGGTTGGCGGGACCGGCGCGCGCGTCGGTTTGTGCAACAAGCCGCGTCTCGATTCGCGGTGTGAACTCCAGACTCACGGCCAGGAAGACCACCGGCGGCACGGGCACCTGGTCCGCGTTGAAGGACGGGAGGGTGATGGCGCTCGTGCCGATTGCCGGGAGATCGAGGCACTCGCTGCCGGGTTGCACTGAGATCCCGGCGGGGTCCTGCGAGTTCTCAGGAGGATGGCATTCCCTACCACCGTGTTCGAGTTCGATCTCGCGGTGGCCATCCACACCGACGCAGAAGACGATCCCAGAGGCGTCGGCGAGGCTGACCGTGAGCAGCGCCATGAGCGCTGCCACGAAGAGTCTCACACTTTGCCGTTTCTGGCTCATCCGGTTCCACCTCTTCCGCCGTGCATCGGCCGCACCGTGGTGCAGCTAAAGGCGAACGTTACCGCTTTTGACCCAGTACGGGTACCCGGAGGCTTTGACGACGTAGAGCTGTGGGACCATCTCGAGCTTCAAGCGATGATGGCCGAGATCAATGCCGACATCGCGTCACAGCTCACGCAACTGCGGGAGAGGGAGAAACGCGGCGAGCTTGCGGCGATCCACCGGGGACGAAGCGAGTCTTCACTTCTCGCATCAAGTCCTCCGCGGTGCATGAAGTAATCACCCAAGCCGCGCAACTCCGATCCCGCACCCACAAAAGTGTCGCAGGGATTAATCGGCCATCGCTTCGCCGGGAGCACAACACGCTGCCAGACTCACAGAAAAACGTAACAACCGAAGTCTAAGTACTTGATTCTATTGGTGGAGGCGACGGGAATCGAACCCGCCACCGCGTCGAAAAACGCGCGTAATATCAGACGCTTAGAGACATCCTCCAGTGCTCAGACTCACTCCAGACTCACAAATCGGCGACGGTGGTGATGCGAGGAGCGCCGCGCAAGAGGATCAATAGCACCCCGCGGCTAACAAGAAGGAAGCGCCCGGAGTCGCGAGGATTTCGGGCGCTTTGTGTTTCAACGTGGACCAGTTAATGCGGGCCGGTCAGTCGATCTCCGTGAAAAGCTCTGGGCCCGGTGATCGTAGCTCTGCAGGTTCCCGAGAGCATGAAACGGTTTTCACGGAAGAGTTCGAAGGACGTTTCTGCGCCTCGGCCGAGGCTACACCAGCCGCCCCTTCGGCACGCTCGTCACGCCAGCGATCAAGGAAACGACACAGTTCACGGTCGAGCCCTTGAGCCGGTCTGATATCGTCACCGAGCACTTGGTGATCCTCACGCTCGGCATCGAAGACCGGCCAGATGGGAAGCCCTTCGCCATTCGGGTCTCCATTGCGCGCGAACTGAACCCAGTAGCGGAGCATTCTCTTCGTGAGCCACTGATCACGCTCGCCCCGGGGCAGCCAGGTGTCGGCGGTGTCGAACACGTAGGGAATCTCGGCTGTATGAAAAGCGCCCAGCTGCTCGGCGCCAGGACGCACGCGGGTAAATCGATAGACGAAGACGCGGTCGCTGCGGCTTCGCATGGCGCGAGCCATTGCCAGCGACGGACAGTATTGCTCGGCGGCCGAGAGCAGCCGATCAAGCCGACCCGCCAATCCCTCCCCACCCGCCTCTTCGAGTAGCGAGAGGACTTCGGCGCGGTCCTCGTCCAGCACATAGGTATCGAGCGCGGTGTCCAGGTCGGCCTGCGTCACGGGATCCGGTAGCCACATCAGCTTTTCGTTGGCCGTCCACCCAATCAGCAGGTCCACGTCGCTCTGCTCGCCCTCCCGAAAGATCAAGGGAGCGGGCTTCGACAGCAACCAACCGTCGATGATGGCGTCCCATTCGTGATAGGGAAGTGCCTGCTCGGCCTCGATCAGCTGTTGCCAAGGTACAGCGCGCATCTCATGCAGCGGGTCGGACGACTCTATGTCGAGGGCGCGTTGCAGGCGAACGCCCGCCGCCTCTTCTTCGCGAAGCGACTTCGTGTAGTTGAGTTGGTAGCCACCGCTCTGGAGAATCGCGCGCCGGAAAAGCCCCCTGGCCAGAGGCGAGGCGATCAACGTACCGATGTCCGACGCGCCCGCCGATTCTCCGAAGACGGTGATGCGATCAGGGTCACCACCAAAGGCATCGATGTTGTGCTGCAACCAGCGAAGTGCGGCGATCTGATCGAGTAGCCCGTAGCTGCCAGACACACCGTGCTCCGACTCCGCGGATAGAGCCGGGTGCGCGAGAAAGCCGAGCGCGCCCAGCCGGTACTGGATCGAGACGACCACGACGCCGCCGCGCGCGAGATTGTGGCCCAGGTAGTTCGGCTCGTGGGCATAGCCATCCGTATTGCCCCCGCCGTGGATCCAGACGAGCACGGGTAGGAGTTCGTCGGCGGCGAGCGCTGGCGTCCATACGTTGAGCACGAGGCAGTCCTCGCCGATGTGATCCAACTCGGGAACGAGATCCGGCGAGCCGCCAAACCTCTCGACGACAATCCGACGCCATTTCGTGTTTGCCTGTGGCTGCGGGCACGCAGGGCCGAACTGAGTCGCCTTCACGGTGCCCCGTCGCGGAGTGTGGGCGGTCGGCGGGCGCCAGCGCAACACGCCGACGGGAGATGCCGCGTATGGAATGCCGCGAAACACCGAGAGCGCCGCGTTCGCGTCGAGCCACTCGCCGACGAGCAACTCCCCACCCGCTTCGACGCGAGGCGAGTCCGGGCCTCCGCCTGCAGCACAGGCCGAGAGCAGAGCGAGTGCAGCCAGCGAGGCGCATAGGGCCCATAACGTGTCGAGCGCGTCGACGCGACAGTTCGTCATCCTGCAACCAAGGTTTTGGCCGGATGAACTGGGAGGCACCGCGCCGCGCGCAACCTCGAATCGGCGGCGACGCTCGCAATCGTCCGTGTCCTACGAATCGGACGAAGGTGGCGGGCCAACGAGAGCGCTACGCTCGACCACCATTTGGGCAGCCTTGCCAGCGTCGCGACTCCTCCTCGTCGGCGGATCACGGCGACCGACCGTTGCGGGTCAAGCGAGGCCCGGGCAGCGCGATCGACCCACCAGTGAGATGCGGTACCTAGTCGGGAATTCATGATGCAGAGAATGCACGCAATCAGCTGCTTTGTCGCGCTCCTGGTCTTCGGTTGCGCGAACGAGCTGCCACCCCCTGAATCGGGGACTGTCGTGTTCGAGGAGTCATTCGACGCTCCCCTGAGCAGCGATTGGTCCTGGGTGCACAGCTCGCCCGAAGCCCGGCGGATCGAGCGCGGAAGCCTCTTCCTCCTGACCGAGCCCGGGGGATTCTTCCAAGAAGAAGACGACGGCAGGAACATTCTCGTACGCGAACTCCCGTGGACTCCGGAACCGTTGCTCGTCGAAGCCAGCTTGACGCTTCACCCAGAGGGAAAGTATGAGAACGCGGGGATCATCCTCTACGTCGACGATGACAACTACGTGGTCGTGAACAAGGAATCCTACGCGAAAGAGAAACCGACACTTCGACTCCAGGTCGTATACGAATCGAACGGCGCGGCGCGGATTGCTCACGACACGGCCTACGACCCCGCCCATGTAATCCTTGGAATGAGGATCTCTGAAAGCGAAGTCACAGGGCTCTACCGAGGCTCGAACGAAGATGCGTGGACCGTTCTCGGTAGCACGCCTCGCCCGAGCGGCGGGCGCCCCAAGATCGGCGTCAAGACCACCTACGGCGTTGCTGGAGCTACGCGCTGGGCCGAGTTCGACAACTTTCGCATCTCCACCCTGCCCTAACAATTTCGACCGATCGGGACGATCGATCGAGATCCCGAGATGCCCGAGCGCCGATGGGCCCGATGTGATGCTGGCACCAGCGAGATGCAGATTCACACGGCTATCGACACCGACTGTTTCAGACTCACAAGAAAACGCAACAGACTCGACCTAAGCACTTGATTTGAATGGTGGAGGCGGCGGGAATCGAACCCGCGTCCGAACAGCTTCTAACGAGCGCATCTACGTGTGTAGACTCCGAATCATCTCGGTTCGTGCCGCCTCGGAGTCGTGGCAACGCGAACCCAGCTCCAGTTGATCTCACCTGCGGCTCGTAGGAGCCGCGTTCCGCAGGCCAGCCCTCTTATGACACCCGCGACCCGCTAGAAGGCGTC
>JAFDAW010000184.1 GCA_019313605.1 Deltaproteobacteria bacterium | reverse complement strand
GTAGCAAGAACCTCAAGGCGATCGTGATCCGCGCCGCGCGGGCCAAGAGCCGAGTGGGCGACCCCGAAGGCTGGAAGGCCGCGCGCCGCGCCGCTCGCGACACCATTCGCGACGAGAAGAACATCACCAGTCCGAAAAAGGGCGGTCTCTCGGTGTACGGCACGAACGTGCTGATGAACCCCGTCAGCAATATGGGTGCGCTCGGCACGCGCAACAGCCAGCTCACCTCTTTCGGCGAAAAGGCAGAGTTGATCAGTGGCGAGTACGTGAAGGAAAACATCCTGGTCGACGACCCCACCTGCCACGCGTGTCCGGTGGCGTGCAAGAAAGAGGTGGAGATCAAGGAGGGGCCCTACGCGGGTCTGCGTATGGAGAGCGTCGAGTACGAGCCCGCCTGGTCGCTAGGCGCCAACTGCGACAACGCGGACATCGGCTCTATCGCCAAGATGATCGACCAGTGCAACGACCTCGGCATGGACCCGATCGAGTTGGGCAATGCCTTCTCGATGTACATGGAGGCCACCGAGCGCGGCTTCACGAAGGGGAAGGGACTGGCCTGGGGCGACACCGCTGCGATGGTGGCGCTGACGGAGGCGATCGCGCTGCGCGATGGCGACGGCGACCTGCTGGCCGAAGGGCCAACGCTGGCCGCCGCGAAGCTGGGCCACGAAGAGATCGCGATGGCGGTCAAGGGACAGGCCCTGCCTGCCTACGACCCGCGCGGCCTCAAGGGCATGGGCCTCGGCTACGCGACGAGCAACCGCGGCGCCTGTCACCTGCGCGCGTACGTCGCGGCCGCCGAACTCGGCGTGGTGCCCATCGATGTCGACCCGCTCGAGTGGAAGGGCAAGGGTGGGTTGGTCAAGGCATTCCAAGACATCCACGCGTTCTCGGACAGCCTCGATCTGTGCAAGTTCAGCGCGTTCGCCGAGGGTCCGGACGAATATGCGGCCCAGTACGCCAGCGCCATGGGCGAGGCATTCAGCGCCGAAGACGTGAGCGCCACCGGCGAGCGTATCTACAACCTGGAGCGCTACTACAACAACCTGGCGGGCTTCCGCGAGGGCTCGGACACATTGCCCGCCCGCTTCCTCGAAGAGCCGTCGACGCTCGCGGGTTCCAAGGGGCATGTGTCGGAGCTGGGCCCCATGCTCGACGAGTACTACGCGGCCCGCGGCTGGGAGGACGGTGTCGTGCCGGACGCCAAGCTGCGCGAACTCGGGATTCTCTGAACCGCGATGCGGGTGAGCTTCTTCGCATCGCTGCGAGAGATTGTCGGGGGGCGCGACTTCGACGTAGCCCTGTCCGAGGGCGTCACCGTGCGCGACTTCGCCGAGGAACTGGTGCGGCGCTGGCCCGAGCTGCGGGAGCACCTCTTTACCGACGAGGGTGCGCTCTCTCGGCGTGCGGCCATCTATGTGGATGGGCGCAACGTGCGATGGCTGCCCGACGCGGAGGCGACTCGGCTTTCAGAGGGTGAATGTGTTGCGGTGATCCCGCCGGCGGCGGGTGGCTAGGTGACCTGCCTGCATTAATGGGTCCAGGTTGCCGAAAACTCACACTCGTTGCGGTCCAGAATTCCTAATGCAGCTCACGGGTGGTTCGCGCTTACGCCTCGTATCGGTCTGCTAAAGCCATGCAATAAGCAAAATCTGTCAAGCATACATGCGAAATGCTTGATTAATCAAGCAGATTGACCGATACTGGGGCGGATGCGAGACAGCGGCAAACGACCCCGACGCAATAACTCCAAGTTCGTAGGGCGACCCAACGATCTCGGCGCCCTCTTGGCTGATTTGCGTACCGCCAAGGGATTCTCACTCCGGGAGGTCGAAGAGGCCACGGACAAGGCGGTCTCGAACGCCTACCTGAGTCAGCTGGAGAACGGGAAGATCCAGAAGCCCTCGCCCCACGTGCTGCACAGCCTGGCCGCGGCCTACGCGGTGCCCTACGAGGCGTTGATGGAGAAGGCCGGATACTTGCTGCCCTCCGAGAACGGCGGCGGGCGCCGCAAGAGAATGGCGGCCTTCGCGATCGACGATCTGTCCGCCGAGGAAGAGGAAGAGCTCCTCAAGTATCTGGCATTCCTTCGCTTCCGCGGTCGGTCATGAACCGCGCGTGGCGCCGATTTCAGTCGCGCTCCGCTGGGCGGGCAGCATGAACAAGACACAGGTCTTTGTCAGCTTCGACGTCGAACGCGACGGGGAACTCTTGGAAGAGCTTCGTATGCAGTCCAGCAGCTCCGGTTTCAATGTGTTGGGTTGCTCCGAGCGTCACACGGCCACGGACGTCTGGAACGAGAGAGCGCGCCGCCGGATCCGCAACGCGGACCAGGTCATCTTCATCTGCAGCAAGTACACCGAGTCGTCGGCGAGCATGAGTGCCGAGATCCGCATCGCCCAGCAAGAGCAGATACCCTACTTCCTGCTCTGGGGCCGGCGGGGGATCATGTGCACCAAGCCGGTGGGAGCCAAGTCTGCCGAGGGGATGTACATCTGGTCGCCGCAGGTCTTGCAGGATCAGATCGCCATCACTGCCCGCAGCAACCACACGGATGCAATAGCGGAGACCCTAGGCAGCGCCCGGAAACGCTGATTACCGTCCATTAAGATTGGAATGCGCACGGGTGGGCGTGATCCCGAGCCCTCGATCGAAACCGCGCGTTATGCGGCCGGCGACAATCCCGTTAGCCTCCGAAGCTCCATCCCGCCTAGCAGATTTCCGCGTGATAGGCATGCAGCGGTTTGACTTCGGTGTCTCCTTTGCGGCGCTCACTGATCCCCGCGGCGGCGGCTTTGGCGCCGGTCACGGTGGTGATGTAGGGGATCTTGTTGCGGACGGCTGCTTGGCGGATGTAGGCGTCATCGGCCCGGCTGCCCTTGCCTCGTGGGGTGTTGATGACCAACTGGAAGTCGCCGTCCAGGATGGCATCCCCGATATGCGGTCGCCGCTCGAGCATTTTGAAGACCTGTTCCGATTCGATGCCGTTTTCCGCCAGGAACGCGTGCGTGCCGGACGTGGCCTTTAGCGTGAAACCCAGGTCGCTGAACGTACGCGCTACGTCGACCACGTCCTTCTTGTCGTGGTCCGCAATGGTCAGGAGCACGGTTCCCTCCAACGGCAGCCGGCCCTGGACGGCATCTTGTGCCTTGAAGAATGCGAGGCCGAAAGAGTCCGCCATGCCCAGCACTTCGCCGGTCGAGCGCATTTCCGGACCCAGGACCGGGTCGACTTCCGGATAGAAGTAGAACGGGAAGACCGATTCTTTGACTCCGTAATACGGGATCTTCTTCCGCTCGAGCTTCATGTCGCACAGTCGCTCTCCGAGCATGAGTTGGGTAGCGATCCGCGCCATGGATACGTTGCATACCTTGCTGACGAGCGGCACCGTGCGGCTCGCGCGCGGATTCGCTTCCAAGATGTAGACCTTATCGTCACAGATCGCATACTGGATGTTCATCAAGCCAACCACGTTGAACTCGATCGCGATCTTGCGCGTGTAATCGTAGATCGTGTCGATGTGTTTCTGCGGAATCGAGATCGGCGGGATCACGCAAGCGGAATCGCCCGAGTGCACGCCGGCCTGCTCGATGTGTTCCATGACCGCCGGCACGAAGGCATCGGTGCCGTCGGAAATGGCATCGGCTTCAGCCTCGATCGCGTTCTCGAGGAAGCGATCGATCAGGATCGGCCGCTCGGGCGACACGTCGACCGCGGCTTGCACGTAGTGCCGCAACATACTCTCGTCGTGCACGACCTCCATGGCGCGGCCACCCAGCACAAAGGAGGGGCGCACCATCAGCGGGTAACCGATCCTTCCTGCCACCGCCAAGGCTTCGTCCAATGTGCTGGCCATGCCGCTTTCCGGCTGCGGGATGCCGATCTTTTCCATCTTCTGGCGGAATTGATCGCGGTCTTCAGCCATATTGATCGTGTCCGGGGACGTGCCGATGATGTTGACGCCTGCGGCTTCCAACTCGGCCGCGATATTGAGCGGGGTTTGCCCGCCGAACTGGCAAATGACCCCCTCCGGCTTTTCTTTCTCGTAGATGCTGAGCACGTCTTCCACGGTCAACGATTCGAAGTAGAGCTTGTTCGAGGTGTCGTAGTCGGTGGACACGGTTTCGGGGTTGCAGTTGACCATGATCGACTCGATGCCCATGTCGCGCAGGGTGAACGCCGCGTGCACGCAGCAGTAGTCGAACTCGATGCCCTGGCCGATCCGGTTCGGGCCTCCACCGAGGATCATCACCTTGCGGTTCGGTGACACCTCCGTCGCATCCGGCGCGTTATACGTCGAGTAGTAGTAGGCCGCGTTCTCGACACCGCTCACCGGGACGGCGTGCCAGCCTTCGACCACGCCCAGCTTCTTGCGCTGTTCGCGGATGACCGCCTCGGGAACGCCGAGGATGCCGGCGAGATAGCGATCCGCAAACCCATCCTTCTTGGCCTGCGTGAGCAAGCTATCCGGCAGGGTCTTGCCTCTGTGGCTGAGGATCTCTTCTTCGAGATCGACCAGTTCTTTCATCTGCTCGAGGAACCACGCTTTGATGTACGTGGTCTCGAAGAGTTCTTCGATGCCCGCGCCTTTGCGGAGCGCTTCGTAAAGGATGAACTGACGTTCGCTCGACGGCTCGGCCAACAGCGCCATCAGTTCGTCGAGCGGCTTCTCATTGAAGTCTTTGGCAAAGCCCAGTCCGAAACGGCCGTCTTCACGCGAGCGGATGGCTTTTTGGAGCGATTCCTTGTAGTTCTTGCCGAGCGTCATGACTTCGCCGACCGCGCGCATCTGCGTGCCGAGTTTGTCTTCCAGTTTTTCGAACTTCTCGAACGCCCAGCGCGAGAACTTGACGACCACGTAGTCGCCCGACGGCGTGTACTTCTCGAGCGTGCCGTCCCGCCAGTACGGGATCTCATCCATCGTGAGTCCGCCCGCCAGCAGCGAAGACACATAGGCGATCGGAAAGCCGGTTGCCTTGGAAGCGAGCGCCGAGGAGCGCGAGGTGCGCGGGTTGATTTCGATGACCACGACGCGATCGGTTTCGGGGTCGTGAGCGAACTGGACATTCGTTCCGCCAATCACCTGGATCGCTTCGACGATGTCATACGAGTACTTCTGCAGGCGTTTCTGCAATTCCTCGCTGATCGTCAGCATGGGGGCGGTGCAGTAGCTATCGCCGGTATGCACACCCATGGCATCGACATTCTCGATGAAACAGACGGTAATCATCTGATTCTTGCTGTCGCGCACGACTTCGAGTTCCAGCTCTTCCCAGCCAAGGACCGATTCTTCGACGAGGATCTGGTGGACGAGGCTGGCATCCAGACCGCGCTGCGCGGTATCGCGAAACTCTTCCATGTTGTACGCAAAGCCGCCGCCCGTTCCGCCCATCGTGTAGGCCGGGCGAATCACGCAGGGGAGGCCGATTTTCGCGAGGCAGTCCTCGGCTTCTTCCAGGCTGTTGGCAATTTCGCCTCGGCACATCTCGATGCCGAGCTTGTCCATCGTGTCTTTGAACGCCTGCCGGTCCTCACCACGCTTGATCGCGTCGATCTGAACACCGATGACCCTGACACCGTAGCGTTCCAGCACGCCGGCTCCGGCCAGCTCGGAGCTGAGGTTGAGTCCGGTTTGTCCTCCGAGGTTGGGCAGCAGCGCGTCCGGGCGCTCTTTCTCGATGATCTTGGTCATCTCTTCGAGAGTCAGGGCTTCGATGTAGGTGACGTCCGCCGTACCCGGGTCGGTCATGATCGTGGCAGGATTCGAGTTCACGAGGAGAATCTCGTACCCCAGCGACC
>JAFDAW010000183.1 GCA_019313605.1 Deltaproteobacteria bacterium | reverse complement strand
GCGGGTCGAGAGCCTCGTCCTGCGCGGCATCTGGATGCTGCGCAACACCGAACTTCACTGGTGGCTGTACGAAATCGGCTGGATCCAACCGGAACTCTGGCGGACCTTCGCCGAACACATTCCGGAGGCGGAGCGCGATGACCTGCTCGAAGCGTACTGGCGCCGCCTCACTGGCGACGACCGAGACGTGGCGCTGGCTGCCGCGCGAGTCTGGAGCGTCTACGAGGGTTCGTGCTGCACACTGCTGCCGAACAAGGAGTTTGCCAGTGCCTTCGCAGACGACGAGATGGCGTGGAACCTCGCGCGGTTGGAAGCGCACTACTTTCGCATGAGTCAGGGGCAACCGGACGGACTGTTGCTCGACCGGGTGCCGCGGATTCGCGACATCCCGTCGTTCGCAGTCCACGGGCGCTACGACATCGTATGCCCCGTGCGCAATCTCGACGATCTGCGCCGGGTGTGGCCAGAACTCGACTGCGTGATCGTGCCGGACGCAGGCCATTCCTCGCACGAACCCGGCATCACCCGCGAGCTGGTCGGTGCGACGTCCCGTATCGCAAGGTCGGGATCGCCGGTGCGAGACGGCAGCGAATAGTCGGCTTCTCGACTCATCGAAAGGTGGGGTCACTGTGGGGTCACTTTGCACCAACGAGACCCATCCGGCGCAACCTGAAAATCCCGTAAGTCTGTAACTCTTCGATGTTTGTCTGGTTTTCAGGAACGCTGAAACTTCCTCATAACCCGGAGGTCGGAGGTTGCCGGCGACGCTACGCGTCGCAGTGGCCTTCGCGGCCGAAGGCTGCTCGAGAATCCCTCCCCCGCTACCAATTAACCGCCCAGAGTCATTCGTGATTCTGGGCGGTTCTGTTTTCGCTTGTTTGCGACTGTGTGCAGCGTGTATGCAATTCGGGTGGGAAACCCGCACGGCGTAGCCTCGAAAATGGCACCCCCCGCTACCAAGAAATGAAGCGCCCAGAGTAGTGAGGGCTTCGGGCGCTTTTCGTTTGGCCTCGCTGGGAGAACGGCTACTGCGAATCGTCCAAGTAAAACTTCCCGATATACTCGCTGCACTAGAGCTGGAGCTGCGATAAAGGGAGGAGAGCATTGTCCCCGAAATACATCCTGACCTCAGCCAGCGCGGAGGCTGATTCGGTATTCGAGTCGGCGATGCGAGTCCATTCCAGCTTATTGGCCAACGGTGAACACATCCAACTCATGTGGGTGAAGTTCGACCCCGACGGCAGCTATCCGATCCATTCGCACCCGCACGAGCAGATCAGCGTCATGCTACGAGGACGAATGCGCCTCACGGTGGGCGACGAAGTCGAAGAGATCGGACCAGGGGACATGTGGTATGCCCCGGCCAACGTCCCTCATGGCGGCGAACTGCTAGGCGAAGACCCAGTCGTCTTCGTCGACATCTACGCGCCGCCAAGCGCCGAGATCATTGAGTTCTTGGAGGGCCTACTGCCGAGCTCGGCCGGGTGACTCTGAAATTCCGGCCTCCCCCCACTACCAAGAAATGAAGCGCCCGGAGTCGTGAGGACTTCGGGCGCTTTATCGTTTGGCCTCACTGAGAGAACGATCCGATCGTCCGAGAAGTTCTGACCACGCACAGATCGCCCTTGCCTGGAGAATGGCTACGGAGGGTCTCCCGTTTTCGGTCAAGGTGTGGAAATCCGGTGGTAACATTCCGTGCCATGAGCCGGGCCCGCGCGCCTCGATCCATGGACCACGCCGCCCTGCACCGCGGGGTTGCGGAGCTGTGTGCCCGGGACCCGCACCTGGCGCGGGTCGTCGAGCGCCACGGTCCGCCGCCGATGTGGGGGCGGCCGCCGGGCTTTTCGACCCTGATCAAGATCATCCTCGAGCAACAGGTGTCCTTGGCCTCGGCGAAGGCCATTTACCGGCGCCTACAGGGGACCGCCGGCCGAGTCACCGCCCACCGCATCGCCCGCTTTCGCGACACCGAGTTCCGCCTCTCGGGCCTGACACGGCAGAAGTCCGCTTACTGCCGCAACCTGGCGCGTTGGGTCGTAGAGGGGCGCCTGGAATTCGCGATGCTGGAACGCCTCGAGGACGACGAGGTGCGCGAACGGCTGATGCAGGTGCCGGGCATCGGCCCCTGGACCGCGGATTGTTACCTGTTGATGGCGCTGCGGCGGCCGGACATCTGGCCGCCCGGGGATTTGGCGCTGATCAAGGCGGCGCAGGAGGTCCGGCGCATGCGGCGCAGGCCCGACGGCGAGACGCTGGAGCGCATCGTCCGCGCGTGGTCGCCGTGGCGCGCGGTGGGGGCGCGCATCCTCTGGCACCACTACCTGTCGGTGAGGAAGAAGGCCTGAGGTACAATTTCCAATCTCATGCCGCTTCAAAATCGTGTTAGTCCGTTCGGCGACATAGTCGCAGTTTCTGCCCGTGGCACTTGTATGGGAAACCGTGGAATCATTCATGACGCCAAGACCAAAACGCTACTGACCCGGCGCTGGCAACATCAGGCGTGGATCTGCTGTGTGCTCTCATTCAAAGGCTACCAGCACCCGATCATGGGTTCGAGCGCCTACACGGAACTCTTTTTTCTTGACGAGGCGACGGCGCTCGCCGCCGGTCATCGACCCTGCGCGTATTGCAGACGTAGAAACTTCAACGCATTCAAGGCGGCTTGGATAAAAGCCATGCCGCTCGAAAGCGACAGCTTTCTGAACGCCCCGGGGATAGATAGAACGTTGCATCGTGAGCGAGTCACGCGAAAGCGAGAGAAGGTAACGTACGTCGCTCGCATTGATGATTTACCCGATGGTGTGATGGTGGCTCAAAGCGGCCGAGCGCTATTGATCCTGGGCGATCATGTAATTCCCTGGACGCCGTATGGTTATCAGAAAGGACTCCCCAGACACTCGGGTGTCCGATTGTCTGTTCTGACTCCCCGATCCACGGTGCAGGTCATCGCGGCGGGCTATGTTCCAATGGTGCATGCGAGCGCGCAAGGTTAAGCGATCCGTTTTGCACGCGAGGGTAGGAAGATGAAGCTGCGAACTTGTGCTTTTCTCAATCCTCAACGGATTCATCGAGCTCGAGGACGACGAGTTCCGAAATCATCCCCAGCGTGGCGTGGTAGGAGATGTGGCAGTGGAAAAACCAGCGCCCAAGGGCGCCACCCGGGCTCGTCCAATCCATCCGCGGCCGGTCGTTGAGTCTCACGCGAAACACCAGAGTGTGGTCAACAGGGATATTGAAGGTATCGATCTGCTCGCTGTAGTCGAAGGTGAGTACGGTGTCACGAAACGGGCCCAGCACGCGAACCGGCTGAAAGGAGAACCCGTGCAGATGGAAGGGATGGTGGGCGCGGGTTTGGTTTTCGACTTCGAGTTCGAGGAGGTCTCCGACCCGGGCAAAGCGACTGGTCGCAATATGGGGAATCGACTCGTAGCCGTCCTCCTGGGGAGGGAAGCTACCGACGACACCATCGATCGTCGGCCGTGCCAAGCTCACCAGGAATCGAATGGTCTCATCGGCTGACCCCGGCTTCGGGTCCGGAAGCAGAGCGGGGTCGAGCAGGTGATCCGTGATCGGAAGACCGCGCAAGTCCTCGGTTGGGTCATCGACGCGCGGGTGCACGCGCAGCGGATCCCCTTCGGAAATCGCGTAGCGCCGGCCTTTATTCGCACTTGCGACGATCCGAAGATGCAACACGGGAACCGTCGGAATATTCGCAAACCCTCGCCCGGTGCGGGGGTAGTCGCGTGTCCAGAGCGTCACGATGTCCCCAGGCCTCCCGTCGGGTACCACGAGCGCGACGTCCGCGCGATCGGATGGCGCGAGCAGGATCTCGCCGCTGTCGTATTCTGTATCGAGTAGATCCTGGGTTCCGCCCTCGACTCTCACGCGATCGAGCAGGCCGCCCTCTCCTCCAATCCGATACAGGGGAACCTGGTCACCGTTCTGGTCCGTCATGAGGAGCCGGAAGTAGCGCGTGACCGTCGCACCAATGAGTTGCAGGCGGAGGCCCGATCCGGCTTTGACGTTGATGACCGACGCCCCACCCGCGAGCTCACCAGGCGCCGCAGGCGAGCCCGCGCGCGCTGCGGGCATCTTCCCATTGACGAGCACGAGTTGACCCTCGTGGGTCCCGCATTTTCGGAAAGCACAGGAGTCGGACGCCTGGACGTTCGGGATCTCGCCCGCTGCAAGCGGTCCGGTTCCGAGAGGGTTGCCGGAATTGTCTCGCGGATTCTCGCAGAGCTCGTCGGGTGTCGGAAAGAGCGTCTGACCGGAAAACGGGCCCTCCCCGGACCACGGTAGGCTCGGGTCCGGGGGAAAAGTCTCCGGATCGTTCTCTCCCGGGGCCTTGCACACGGTCGTATCGGAAAGAACCAGTGTTCGCGTGTGGCCGCGATTCGGAATCACGCCGGCTGCTCTCAACGCTGGCTCGGCGGGATCCTCGACAATGAACGAACCGTACTGTCCCTTGAACTCCGGATTCGTGGGTTTGAAGTGCGGGTGATACCAGTAGACCCCGGGGTGCGGAACCACGAACCGATAGGTGTAGGACTCCCCATTCTTGACGGGATCTTGCGTGACGGGAGTTCCATCACTCGCGTTGTTGAGTTCAACACCGTGCCAGTGGATGCCCGACGCTTCGGGCAAGAAGTTCGTGAAGTGAATGATCACCTGATCGCCGACCTTGAAGCGAAACTCGGGGCCGGGAACGGTCCCGTTGTAGGTATAGACGTTCGCGAGCAAACCATCGCCCAGATCTACTGTCGCCTCGGTAGCGACGATGGTCGTCTCGAAGATGTCAGGATCCGGATTGATGTCGATGGCGCGGGACAGCCTGGCTTGCGAGGGTCCGCCCTGGGCAAGCCCCTGCCCGGGATTCGTTACCAGTACCAGCCCGATTGCAAGGGCGTACGGAGTCAACAACCACCAGCTCATATTCCAGCCAACCCTCACCAGTTCTCTTCCGTCTATATAATACCTGATCGACGCAAGCGGCGTCGGTACCTCATCGCCAGCAGCCCGCTACCCGCTACCAAGGCGATCGTTGATCCAGGCTCCGGCAACGCTACGAAGTAGATCGCGCCCCACGACTCGTCGGGGTAATCGTCGTCCGCCGTTCCAGGAACACCGTCGGGCCCGGGACTGCCGACCGAACCGCCCGTTGTAGTGGGGCCAGTAATCGTCCAGGTCTTGGCCGCCTGATTCCAGTTGCCATATCCAGCCGGCTGCGTTCGATGCAACGAGAGTTGATCACTGTTTACTACGAATTCGTCCTTCGTTCCCTCTGCACCGATCGGCGTGAGATTCGGATCGTAGAAAGGCACGTCTCCCGTCGGAAACTGAAAAGTCAACGTTTCCCCATCAAATAGATCCCAGGCTGTCGGAACGAACACGCGCGTTCGACTCGCGCCATAAAGGTTGCTCCCGGGCGTGGTCTCGATGTCCGACACTCCGACGTAGCGATCCATTTCCGATTCCTGGTGGCCGTAGAGGTTGTTCATGTTGTCGCTGAGGTGGGGCCGGAACGCCCAGACCGAGATGTCGTCTACCTGGTCGTAGTTTCCATCGGGCCCGGGTAGCGAAATATTTTCAAAGTCGTAGGCCATAACGCCGGCGAGCACGAAATCGATATCGCCCGCATTGAGTGTCCCCGACCAAGTCATGTCATCGTACCAAGCGTATGGTTCCATCCCTTGCCAACCCATGGCCTGGGTGGAATCGAGGTGGTGGTCCTTGTACGAGGTGCTCCCCCAGTAGAACATGTGGTCGAGCAGATTGCTGGTACCCCAGGCCTCGTGGTAGATCGT
>JAFDAW010000182.1 GCA_019313605.1 Deltaproteobacteria bacterium | reverse complement strand
AAACCGTGGGTCCCCAACCCGACCGCTGGTGACGGCCATTGGGCGCCGTGATGAAGAGCAGTGCCAGAAAGGTCACGCCCGCCAGAAGAATCTCGAGCCAGGTTGCCCAGATATGAATTTCCACTTCACTCATCACGGTCTCGTCTACATCTGATGAATCGGGCCGCTGTGCGTGGCGACTTCAAGCTGCCGAATCGAACGAAATACCAACCGACGAATTACACCAGGCCGTGGTCACCACGCAACGGACGCGCGCGCGCCGATCGTGCGCGGGCGGTCATAGCCGTCGACGAGGGGCGCGCCGAGAAGGCTCGACCCGACGAGCTTGGTCGTGGCCACGTCTTTGTCGAGGGCGTTATCGATGAAGAGGTCCAGGCCCAGGCCGCGGCCCTCGCTCCACCACATGAGGCGGAAGTTCAGCAGGTAATAGGCGCTCTGGGTATCGGCCGGCTCGTTGGTCGGGCGGAAGAAGACCTCGTCCGAGGCATAGACCTGCGCGAAGGGCGTTACGCTGCCGAAGCGCTCGAAGTCGAACTCGTACGTCGCGGTGAAGCTGCCCGAGAATTGAGGTGCGCGGGAGAGTTGGTTTCCCGTGCAGTCCTGCACCGAGAAATCCTTTGCATCGCGGCAGTTCTCGTAGTCGGTGTAATCCGTGTCCAGAAACGAGAACTGAGCTTCGAGCGTGAGCGAGTCGATCGGGAGCCAGGTGGATTCCAACTCGATGCCAAAGATGCGGGCGTTCGCTGCGTTTTCGACGTAGTTCTGAGCCTCGAAGAGCTGGCTCACCTGCAGGTCGTCGTACCAGTAGATGAACGCGGTGGCGTTCACCAAGAGTCGCTTGTCGAGCAGGGTGTTCTTCAAGCCGGCCTCGAGGGCGTAGATGTTCTCGGGGTCGGCGACCTCCGGGGAGAAAATTCCGTCGCACTTCGCGGCGGTGGGGTCGGGGTCGCAATCCGGATCGTCGCCGAATTTGCCGCCGATCGGGGCAATGTCGTTATTCAACGTACCCGCCTTGTAACCCTTTGCGAAGCGGCCGTACAAGAGGGATTCGTCCGTGATCGGGTAGTCGAGGCTGACGCTGCCGGTCGGCTCGCTCCAGTCATCGGAGCGGTCATCATCGATCCCTTGAAAGAGCACCAAGGTCGTCGGACCGCTTGGCGTCTCGAGAAAGATGGTCGGACTCGTGAGGTCCGACGTCTTCCAGTCGTGGCTGTAGCGGAATCCGGCCTCGACCCGAAGCTTGTCGGTGATGTGATACCAGGCGTTCAGGAAGCCGGCGATCGAATAGGCGTTCGAGTCAAAATCCTGGTGAAAGGGTACGGGGATATTGAACAGCATACCTGCAGAATCGACGAGCGGTATGACCGAGGGCGCATCGATGGTGTTGTCACCCGTCGTTCCGAAATGGAAAACCCCCAGGAGCCAGCCGCTATCTTCTCCGTAGTCGGACGACCAGTCGATTTCAGCCACCCACTCGTTGCCCGACCACCATTGCGAGGCAACCGCGAGCGGTACGTCGGAGTAATCCTGATCGTTGACGCTGTAGTCGTCGAAGTCGGTGTATGAGCCCAGAACCCGCAGATTCGTCGCACCGAAGAAGGGGAGCTCAGGCACTTGCCACTGAATGTCGGTGTTGCCGTTGAACGTCTCGTTGTCGATGTCACCCTTTGCATCCAGGTAGACGTCCCGCTCGTTATCGGGATTTTCCGTGGCTCCGGCGTAGATATCCTGCTCATCGATCGGGGAGAAATACACGACCTCGTCCGGCAATGGCCCTTCGCGTTTCAGCGCATAGCCAACGCCACGCTTCTGCGCGTAGTTGAAGCGCAACGTCATGTCGAGCGAATCGAGCGGTGTCAGCAGCAACTGGGAGCGGATGCCGAAGTCGTCGGCGTCATCGGCGTCCTGATCGGAGCCCGAGAAACTGAAGTTCTCCTGGTAGCCATCGCGGTTCTCCCAGAAACCGCTCACACGCAGAACGGCGAGGTCTTCGATGACCGGCACATTCAACACGCCGCGGACCATCAACTGGTGATAGTTGCCGATCTGGAAATCGCCGAAAGCCTCGAAGTTCTGGCTCGGTGGACGCGAGATGATGTTCATCGCGCCACCCGTGGCGTTGCGGCCGTAGAGGGTCCCCTGGGGCCCGCGGAGAACCTCGACGCGTTCGACATCGAAGAAGCTGAGCGCCGTAATCGCTCGCGCGCGGTTCTGATAGATGCTGTCGATGTGGACCGCCGTCGACTGATCGGTGCCCTGGGCATTCGATACACCACGGATCGTGATCTTCGCCTCGCCCCGCTCCTGGCCGAAATGCATGCTTGGAATGAAGGTCTGGATATCCTGCATTTGCGTGATGCCGGCGGCATCGAGCTGCGCACCCACGATGGCCGACGCCGCAGCGGGCACCTCCTGCAGTGTCTGTGAGCGCTTCTGTACGGTGACCGTGATCTCTTCGATGCCCTCTTGCAACCCGCCGTCGGCACTCACGTCCGCGATTTCGGATTCGTCGAGATCGTCGCCGAGGTCCTCGTCCTGTGCTCCCGCTCCTAACGGAAAGAACACGACCGCGACGACAAGGAGCCAGGCCTGGCCGCGCCGGCGATCATTCCAGCTCATCAAGACTCACCCTCACCCACCACGCAAAGCCGTCGTTCCAGGTGTCCCAGGTCGACCGCGCGCGGGACGCCGAACTTCGAAGCGATCAGACGATAGGGCAGCCGCGCTCGCGCAGGCGACTGAGCCCCGCAAGCCCGAGGATCCCCGCAAACAGGAGGATCTCGCGACTGGGCTCGGGAACGCCTTCCCAGGTGTCTTTCACCGTAGCATCCGGGTCGGGTCGATCGATATCGTCCGCGTTGTCGTCCGGGGTTCCGTTATCGCTCACGAAGGCGTCTCCGAAGGTGTCGATCGTGAGCACGCTGAAGGTCGGCAGAATGACTTCGTTGATTCCGTCCAGGTCTCTCGGCCACGTACCCACAAAGCCGCACAGATCGCCCACGCAGTTTCCCTCGCCGACGACCGTTTCCTGGTAGGTGTTCACACCCACCACGTTATCCCAGGTAATTGTCGAGCCGGAAAGGGTGCCGGTTCCCGTCCGCGACAGCACGGTACTGAGGACCGTAGTCACAACGGTCACGCCCGAATTAATCTCCCACTCCCGCTCGAAGTGTGTATCCGTGATTTCTACGGGCCCATCGACGATATTGCCGCCCGGCGCATCTGCGGTGTACTCGAGGGTAACTTCGAGGGGATTGTCCACGAAGATGGTCACAGCCGGGTCCCCGGAGCCCATCGTATTGAAGACATACTTGGCGTCTCCGGCTCCTAAGAGCGTACCCGAAATCTCTTGCCGGTAAGCCCCGCCGTCGACGGCCTCCAAACTATACGTGATCGATACCTTCGGCTCGGGGAGTGCCTCGGCATCGGTGGCGATGATCGCCGCAAATAAGACAATGCCCAGCACGCATGCTCGCCCTAACAAGTTCGTCGAGAGAAGAGCTTCCGTATGCATTAGACTCCTTTCGTCGCGCCTTCGTGCGCGGCGCCGCGGCATCGAGCAGCGACCGCACGACAACAAATACCCCTCTGGATGCAACGCCAGACTATACAGCGAGCGCGAGGGAATCACCGGAAACGGAGCGGTTCCCCTCGCCGAGAAACACCTCGAGTGTGCCTCAATACCCCTTCCCCGCGGGCTACAGGTGGCCGATCGTTGTTTCCCTGACCGAAATTGCGTTTTCGGTCAGAAGGCAGCACTCACCGTCGGCGGAGCAGCGCGTGCAGTCGCCCGACGGTGATCGTACCGGCTTGTTCTTTTGGAAACGTTGTTTGGCGCTGGAACTCGCCTCGGAGAAGACTAGGGTAAACGCTTTGTGCCCTGTGACCGGAGACGACCCAACAAGAGGACCTTCGGGTGCTTTGCGTCACCGACCGCATGGCGGGGTGGATTGAGGCGACAACGGTGCTCAGATTGCTACGTCGCCCGCGCTCGAATCCTAATTCAAGAGTGACTCTATATAGTGTCGATCGACTTCAGCCTTGGCACGATTTGAAACCACGCCGCGGGTGGTGTCCTACCCGTCTAAACCAAGAAATTTTGGGTCGGGGGGGAGAGAGAGATTCGAATCTACGACGTTGGAGCATCAACCCAATAAAATCAATAACTTACGAGTCTCGGAACTGGTGCACGGGAGGTGTGGGGGCCATCGCGTCTGCCGGATGCCAGATCTTTTTAGAAGGCCGAGCGAATGATCTCGGTCGTGAAAGTCGCCCCAGCGACGTGAGACCCAGAGCGTCGAGGGCATCCTGAACTTCGCTGACCGCGAAAATGTGGCACCGATGAGGCATTTCGCCGTAGCTTCCCAGGGTCGATCTACCGGAATGGGAAATCGGCGGTGGAATCAACAAGCCAAACCGCCTCAACATGGAGTTCATACATGCGCCTGCTCGAGCGAAGTGCCCTCGTCCTCACTGTCATTGCCCTTCTCGGCGCCAGCGGCTGTGCGAAGAAGATCGGGGCGACCTACGACCCCTTTGTGGTCTTCCCCGCGACCGCGCAATGGACGTGGAACGACGAGTTGAACATAATTCCCGACCATCCTTCGATGGAAACCTTGAACATCCAGAGCATCGTGCGGGAGGCAATCACCAAAGGCCTGGCGAAACGTGGCTACACGCTCGCCCCGGCGGGCGAGAAGGTCGACTTCCGGGTCCACTACCAGGTCGGTATCGGCCAGAAACTCAAGCCGGGCTCCGTAAAGTCCTACGCCTCACTTTCCCTGACCCTGGTCGATACAAAGACGGATCGATCCGCCTGGGTGGGGTTCATCAAGACCGATGCCGACATCGCGACCCCCGAGGCCCAGCGACGCAAGCGACTGCGGGAGCAGATGAACAAGATGCTGAAGAACTTCCCGCCGAACCAACCCAAGTAACTCGCCAGCTCAGGCGTTCTGGGGCGTCCAGCTCGGGAGTGGACAGGAGCGAGGGAATTGCGTGATCGCGTTCCGTTGGAGTTCGCTCCTGCCCCAGAGCTAACGGTTAGCCCGTTTGGTGCAGCTGAGTGCCCAGACTGTTAGGCGGTATTCGAGGCAATCGTGAACGGGGAAGCCATCGGAGCAATTCGAAAGATCGGCGGAGCATCCCCGCTACCTTCATGCTGAGGCGGGCGAAATCCAACTTCGACTCGGCTGTGATCGGCTTGGCCTCTCTGATCCTTTTCACCGCCTGTTCGGCCGAACGACATCCCGAAATCGTCGTGGTGGTGAACGACGCGAGCCCGATCTCCGTCGCAATCGGCGAGCGCTACGCCGCAACACGCGGGATCCCGGCCGAGAACGTCGTCGCCCTCACGATCCCGATACTCGATCCCTCCCTCGCCGACGACAGCCACGAGACCATGTTGCGCGAGGATTTCGATGAGAAGGTGCGCAAGCCCCTCGAGACCATCCTGATCGAGCAAGACTTGGCGGATACAATCGAGATCATCGTCACGACCAAGGGCGTTCCCCTGCGCGTCGAGGGAACCAGCGGCCCGATGAAGACCTTGCTGCGCGATTCCATTCGGTCCTCCCTCGACGCGGAACTCAGCCTGCTCTTTTCCGATCTCATCGGTTCGGCGGGTGTTTCGAAGTCCGTCAATCCCTTCTTCGACTCCAGCCAATCATTTCGCGAGTTTCGCCGAACTCATCCCGAATCTCCAATTCGCTACATGGTGGCTCGATTGACGGGCTACCCGGACGAAGTCAGGATCGAAACCCGAGAAGTGGCTGATCGATAGCAACCTCTCCCAAGACGACGGGAAACATGCGGGCAACATCGGCCTGTTGAATCCCACGGCCGGTGCCCTGCGCGCGCTCGGTCTTGATATTCAATTCGATGAACACGAGACGTTCGTATCCGACGCGGAGTCGATCCAGGGCTACGCGTCCTGGGGGAGCAACGACAGTCACGCCCCGGGCAAGCCTTTCTACGGTGAGATCGACGGACAGCTCTACCCCGGCACCTTCGCGCCCCGCTCTGTTGTCATCGGATTCGTGAGCAGCGACGCGCGCTCCTTCGGGCCGCCCCACTACGGGCAATCTCTGGTCGCAGATCTAATTCGCCTCGGCGCCGCCGGCGCGACGGGTCATGTCTTCGAGCCCATGCTCGCGGGAGTCCCCCGTCCCCACATTCTGCTCCCCGCCTACGCCCAGGGCGTGCGCGCCGTCGAGGCCTACTATCGCAGCATCCCCTATCTCGGCTGGACGAACGTCTACATCGGCGACCCGCTGATGACGATCCCGCGAGCGAGTAAGGGCAGGAACTCCGATCGCGATGACGATGGAGTGACAGATTCAGTTGACAATTGCAGCGCAATCCCCAATCCGCAACAACGGGACACCAACGGCGATGGCTTCGGCAACATTTGCGACGCGGACGTGGACGGGGATGGCATCGTGACGACTTCCTGGGGCGATATCTATCCCCTCACCCGGTGCGGCGACGTGGAATGGATCGGGCTTGCGGTCCAGAACGGCACCTATGATCCGAACTACGACCTGAACGGTGACGGCAAGGTGAACAATCTCGATGTCTCGATCGCCACGCTCAATCTATTCCTCGCTCCCGGCCCCAGCGGTCAGGCGCGCAGTCCTCGACGCTGACGCTCAATAAGCCCGGGCAACGCAATCCCAGCAACCAAGACCTCCAGTAAGCCCGGCTCTGGCACCACCCGAATATCTGCCTCGTTCGCCTGCGCCGATAGCCGCCGCCACGGTCCGTTACACAAGTTCGCTCACGCTAGACCCGCGTAGACCAACTCTCACACTTAGAGCCGTTAATGCATGCAGACCAAACTAGAATTTGTGGTCGGGGTGGTGGGATTCGAACCCACGACGCTGGCCCCCCAAAGACCAGGCTCTACCACTGAGCTACACCCCGACGAATCGCGCGCGACGTTACAACGATCACGGCGGGCCGACCAACTCTGCCTACCTGGGTGGAAGTTCCGGGCGTGAGGCTGCGAAGCGCGGTGAACTGTTGTGCGTCATGCGACCAGGACCGGGTTGAGCACTTTGCCATCGAGCCAACCGTTGATTTCGCGCAGGGCTTCGGGATTGATCTCGTGGCCCATTTCATACTCGCGGTAGGTGGTGGGGACACCGAGTTTGGCGAGGCCGTCGCGCGACTCGCGAGCGAGGTCGATCGAGATCATCGGATCCTTGGTGCCGTGGATCACGAGGGTCTGGAGGTTTTCGATCTCGGAATTTTTCGGAATGGCCGCCACCATGTCGTCCGGCAGCCACGATGAGAGCGCGACGAGGCCCGCGTACTTGGCGGGGTTGCGGAGAGCGAGCGCGTAGGCCATCACGCCCCCCTGACTGAAGCCGAGGATTGCGATCTTGCGGCGGTCGATCGGAAGCGCTTCGAGGGCTTCGTCGAGAAAGGTGTCGAGCTTGTCGATCCCGGCTTTGACCTCCTCGGGGTTGGCGTCGCCGCCACCCGTGAGCGGAAACCAGCCGTAGCCGACCTGCCCGGGTCCGGCCTGAAGCGCGAGCGGGCCCTGGGGGCAGAGCACGAGGGAGCGGCCGCCGTCGAACATCGGTGCGAGGCCGAGCAGGTCGTGGGCGCTCGCCCCCCAGCCGTGGAGCGCGATGATCGTCGAAAACGGGCCATCGCCGGCCGGGACATGCGCGGTATAGAGGAGCTCCATCCGCGCAGCATACGACATGGGGGTCGGCTCGCGCCCGTGCTATCCCACAGGGGCCATGACGACCCCCAACGACGGAATTTCGAACCGCGCCAACCTGCTGGACAAAGTCTGGGACGCCCACGCGGTGCGCGAGCTGCCCAGCGGCCAGACCCAGCTCTTCATCGGTCTCCACCTGATCCACGAGGTCACGAGCCCGCAGGCCTTCGCGATGTTGCGCGAGATGAAGCTGCCCGTGCGATTTCCCGAGCGCACGCTCGGGACGGTCGACCACATCATCCCGACCCTCTCCCAGCAGCGGCCCCTCGCCGACGACCTCGCTGAAAAGATGATGAGCGCGATCGAAACGAACTGCGCGGAGCACGGCATCCGCCTGCTCGACACGGCGAGCGGCCAACAGGGGATCGTTCACGTGATCGGGCCGGAACTCGGACTCTCCCAACCCGGCATGACGATCGCCTGTGGCGACAGCCACACCTCGACACACGGCGCGTTCGGCGCGATGGCGTTCGGGATCGGCACCAGCCAGGTGCGCGATGTGCTCGCCACCCAATGCCTCGCACTCTCGAAACCGCAGGTGCGCCGGATCGACGTCAGCGGCAAGCTCCGGGCGGGCGTCTACGCGAAGGACGTGATCCTCGCGATCATCCGCGAGCTCGGCGTCAACGGGGGCGTCGGCTAC
Source organism: Deltaproteobacteria bacterium (assembly GCA_019313605.1). Classification (GTDB taxonomy): domain Bacteria; phylum Myxococcota_A; class UBA9160; order UBA9160; family SMWR01; genus JACZVU01. The sequence continues at coordinate 417 of JAFDAW010000182.1, read as the reverse complement.
GCGTACGAATACGGCGGCCCCGCAATCGACGCGATGTCGATCGAAGAGCGCCTCACGGTCTGCAACATGTCGATCGAGGGCGGCGCGCGCTGCGGCTACGCGAATCCCGACGAAACCACCTTCGAGTATCTGCGCGGCCGCGAGTTCGCACCGCAAGGCGCGTCATTCGACCGCGCCGTCGGTTGGTGGAAATCCCTCGCGAGTCCGCCGGACGCGACTTACGACGATCGGGTCGAGCTCGACGGCAACGCGATCGCACCGTCGGTGAGCTGGGGCATCACCCCGGGTCAGAACATCGGCATCGACGGGCGGCTGCCCTCCCCCGCCGACGCACCCGACGAAGAGCGCGTCTCACTCGAGGAGGCCTACGGCTACATGTCGCTCAAACCCGGCGCGCCGATCGAGGGCACGCCGATT
>JAFDAW010000181.1 GCA_019313605.1 Deltaproteobacteria bacterium | reverse complement strand
TTCTCGATGACGCGCTCCGCCACGACACTGGCGTTGACGCGGCTGTCGCGAATGTTGCCCTTGCCGGTCAGCACGTTGCCGAGCCCGAAGACGCCGTCCAGACCGCGCAGCGCTCCTCGCTCCTCCGAGTCGAACGGGTACAGGTCACCTTCGGCCGGGACTCCTTCGATCAACTGGGGCAGGCTGCCGATGGAGCTCACCACCAGCGGCGCCCGCGCCTCGAAGTCGGATCCTTCCACCTCGCGCAGCCGACCGTCTTTGATGGCGGTCCTCCGAAAGACCAGACCCGCGAGCTTGTCGCCGTCCTCGATCGGCGCGATCGGAGCGCAGCACTCCTCCATCTTGACGAAGAACTTGCGCATCACCTTTTCCATGATGCGCGTGCGCGTGGTTTCGAGCTTTTCGAGTTGGGCCGGCGTCGGGTCCTTGACGGACGCCAGCGGCATATCACACATACGCCGCCGGTAATAGAGCGTGCAGCCTTCGACCCCGAGCTCCTCGGCGCTCAGCTCGTGTTTGGCGAGCGTCTGCGCGATACCCGCTTGCTCCATCGCCACCGCATCCACCTCGATGCCGCGCTCGCGCAGCGCCCGGCAAAAGACTTCGATGTTGAGCAACTTCACCACGTCGATCGAGGCCAGGCCCCCGCCCACCACGATGGCACCGTCGGGTACGTCGACTTCGGGTCCTGCGAAACCGGGGTCGGCATAGTGGTTGAACCAGTAGACGAGGGGATTCTGGTAGATCAGCCCGCGGCCGACGAAGCGATCGATGCCCTCGACCGGCAGCGGCCGATCGCGCCAGGCACCGGTGGCCAGGATCACGGCGCTCAGCCCCATTTCGTCCGTCAGCTCGGAGAACGCAAGATCCTTCCCCAGGCGCGTCAGCGGGACGAAAAACACTCCGGCGGTGTCCAGGTTGTCGTCGATGCGCGCGTACTCTTTCTCGCGCAGCTTGGCGTGCCAGCGGGGCAAGCCGTCTTCGATCTTGCCGTAGGGACGAGCGTTCTGCTCGAAAACGATGGCGATGGCTCCGCGCTCGACAAACAGCTTCGCCGCTTCCGAGCCGGCGACGGCCCCACCACAAATTCCAATCACGTGCGTAGGTTCGGTAGGTGTTTTCACGGCCCGGAATCTACAACGTCACCGGCGACGTTGCATGGAGATCCGCTGCTCTCGCAGGCGGTTTTTTCGAGCGTCCGCGGCGGGCGTTGTGCGCCGCGCAATCGCCAATCCCCGAGCTTTTCGAGCGGCCGGACCGGAGGGGGGCCTGCTAGCCTCTCGACCCTAGACGGTTCCCATCTGGAGGCGACATGGCCGAGCGCAAGGTCTCTGAGCTGTCCTTCAACCGCTACTGGGTCGACCTCGAAGCGCACAGCGTGCGCAGCGAGACGGTCGCCTGCGAAGATCTCGAAGACCTGCTCGGCGGCATCGGCCGGGGCTTCAAGCTCCTCGAAGGCCTGCGGACCGACGACCCCCACAGCCCGAGCGCCGCGCTCGTCATGAACCTCGGCGCCCTCTCCGGCACCTCGATGATGACCGGGCTTCGCACCTTCTTCCACGCCTACTCGCCCCTCAAGCGCTCGAGCAGCGGCCTCCCCTCCGCGATATGGAGCGCGGGGAGCGGAAAATTCGGCACCAAGCTTCGCTTTCTGGGCGTCGATGAAGTGATCTTTACCGGGCGCTGCGCGGGACCCAGCACGCTGCACATCACGCAATCACAGGCAGGGGGTGAGGCCGAGTTCTCCTTCAAGGATGCAGCAGCCCTCGTCGGCCAGACCACCAACGCGAAGATCCAGGCCCTCTATGGTGAGTACCCCGACGCGCACTTCGCCGTGGTCGGGCCAGCCGGAGAAAACTACGAGACCGTTTTGTACGCCACCATCGCCCTGTCATCGGAGAACCAGCTGAAAAGTGGTGACGCGAAGGCGCGCTACTGCGGACGCGGCGGCATGGGCGGCGTGATGGGCTCGAAGAATCTGCTGGCGATCGTCGCCGACACGCCGGACCAGAAACTCCAGCCGCCGGCCGCGACGCTGAAGAGAATCAACAGCGTCGTGGGCACGGGCGATGGCAGCCGGCGCTTCCGCGAGGCGAAGACCGGCGGCATGGGCGGAACCTGGGCGAACGCCGAAGCTCTGAGTCCCTCCCACGCGGTACCCGAATACAATTTCATGCCGACGGGCACCGATATCTCGGTGCCTCTCCACCGCAAGAACGTGGAGCAGCTCGAAGACTTCACGATCAAAGCAGAGGCCTGCTTTCGCTGCGGCATTCGCTGCCACAAGAATCTCTACGAAACAAAGAGCGGCACCTTCCGCGCCAAACTCGACTACGAGCCGTTGGTCCTGCTCTCGTCGAACATCGGGGTCTTCGACGTCGATGCGATCTGCGAACTCGTGGAACTCACCGATCAGCTCGGGCTCGACGCGATCTCGTGCGGAGTCACGCTTTCGTACGCGATGGAATACAACCGCCGCCACGCCGATTCAGGTGCCAGCATCGCCGGCGGACTCGCGTACGGCGATGCCGCAGCGGCGCGCCACGCGATCGAATCCATCGGCGAAGGCAAGCTCCCGCAGTTGGGTCAGGGGGCGCTGCGGCTGTCCGAAGAGGTCGGCGAGCCCGCTTATGCGATGCACAGCAAGGGAATGGAGTTTCCCGCTTACCTCCCCCAGACCAACCCGGGCTATCCGTGGGCGTTGGCGGGTGGGCACATGTCGATGCGAACCTACCTGGTGTTGTTGAACGAACGTGAGGTCGGTATCGACTACTGGGTAGACACCATCACCAGCCCCGAGCGCGGCTTGAGCATCATGCGAGACGATCTCGTCGGGATCTGTAAGTTCAGCGGGCTCTCCAACGACGACGTTTCAGAAGCGGTCACCAAAGCGACGGGTGTCAACGTCTCCGGCGAAGACCTTCGGGACGCGGTGCTCCGGGCATTTTTGCGCGGTTATCGGCTCGAGAGGCTGCAGGGCTTCACCAATGACGACTACCAGTTGCCCGCCGACGTGCTGGAAAAGTCAGACGCCATTGATCTGCCGTACTTCAATACTCCGGAATTCTTCGCGGAGCTTCAAGAGAAGGTGCTCGCAAAATTCGACGCGCTGCTCGAAGCTAACCTCCCGAAGCTGCCGTAAAGATCCGGAGCTCGTCGTCAGCCGAAACCCGGGCCTCCGCGACTTCGCTGGTGCGCAACACCACGTCGTTATGGATCACCACGAGATGGGGCACCAACGCCCCGGAAGCGTCGAGCACCCGCGAGCCCAGCTCTGGAAACTGCGCCGCAAGGCCGGCGAGCAACTCCGAAATGAACTCGCCCTCGAGCTCGATGGAGTCTTGACCGCCGCAATAGGCGTGCAGCTGTTTGGGGATGTGAAGAATCGGCATCGCGTCAAATGCTAGCGGGTGTGGGCGCCGCAGACGCGGAGCGGCGGCGCAGTCGATTCTATTCCTCGTCTTCGATAAAGCCCCGCAGCATCCGGCTCCGACTCGGGTGGCGGAGCTTCCGCAACGCCTTCGCCTCGATCTGACGGATCCGCTCCCGGGTGACTTCGAAATCCTGTCCAACTTCCTCGAGCGTGTGGTTGCTCCGCTCGCCGATCCCGAAGCGCATCTTGAGCACCTGCTCTTCGCGCGGCCCGAGGGTGGCCAGCACCCGGCGCGTTCCCTCTGCGAGGTTGGCGTAAAGAATGGCGTCCTGCGGGTTGATGGCATTGCCATCCTCGATGAAGTCACCCATCTTGCTGGCTTCCTCATCACCGACGGGCGCCTCGAGGCTCACGGGCTCCTTCGCAATCTTCATGACCATTCGAATCTTTTCGACCGGTAGCTCCATTCGCTCGGCGAGTTCCTCCGGCGTGGGCTCACGGCCGAGCGCCTGAACGAGATAGCGGGTCGCCCGAACCAACTTGTTGATCGTTTCGATCATATGGACCGGGATCCGAATCGTACGGGCCTGATCGGCGATCGCGCGGGTGATCGCCTGGCGAATCCACCAGGTCGCGTAGGTCGAGAACTTGTAGCCGCGTTGGTATTCGAATTTGTCCACTGCCTTCATCAATCCGATGTTGCCCTCCTGGATCAGATCCAGGAACTGCAGCCCGCGGTTCGAATACTTCTTTGCAATCGACACGACCAGGCGAAGATTGGCTTCGACGAGTTCGCTCTTGGCTGCGCGGACGCGTGCTGTCGCAGCTGCGAGCCGATCGAGCGCAGTGCGGATCTCACTGCGCGACATCCGCGTTTCCGTCTCGATCTTCTGGATCGCCTTCTCGATCTCACCGAGCTCGGCCACCGCAGCGGCAATCTGATCTGCGTCCCCACCGAGTTGCTCGAGGGCCTTCTTGGCGCGCGAACTCCGGCGCGTGGACAAGGTTGCCAACTCGGTAAATTCAGCCGGTGAAAACTTGAAAGCCTTGGTGACCTTGTGCGCTTCCGATTCTGCGCGCCAGATCAACGGGCCGACTTCCTTGAAGTTCGCGATCAGTTCTTCGGTGGTCGTTTTTGAAAAGCCCGTCTCGAAGAGGTGATCAACCATCTGCTCGTAGAGTTTTTCGGTTTCTGCCCTCAATCGATCGCGGGTACCTTCGCCGGTGCGAGAGTTGTTGATCGACGCGAGGCGCTTCGTGACATCGCCCTCGAGGCGGCGAATCCGGCTGACCTTCAGGAAGAAGTACTTCCGACGCTCCTCGGGAGTGGCGGCGGGATCGGCGGCGTCGAGACCGTCGAGCGCCTTCTTCAGTTCGACCTGGTGCGCCTTGAGCTGTTCGGCGAGGTCCATGATCGCGCGCACGCTCATCGGCGATCGTATGACTGCGAGAACCCGATCGCGCTGCGCGGCCTCGATCCGCTTGGCAATCTCTACCTCTCCCTCTCGTGTGAGCAGGGAGACCTGACCCATTTCTCGTAGGTAGACGCGAACCGGATCGGTCGTCCCGGCGTCATCGCGAACTTCGCGGTTCGTGCTGGATGGGTGCTTCCGCCGCGATTCTGCGGCATCGGCCGAAACGACGGAGATGCCCTCCTCGCCGAAGATCGCCCGAATCTCGTCGATGCGGCGCGAACATAACTTCGCAGATCCAAGAGCGTCCTCGACCTCGTCGACGGTCAAGAATCCCTTTCGCCTACCCTCGGTGAGAAGTCTCGTGAGCAGCGCACTCGTAAACTCGCGCCTCTCTTTGCTGGCGGCGGGCGCGTTTTCGTCACTCGATTGCAGTGTCGATTCTTGCTGGGGCTCTTCGACACCACATGCCTTCTTGGCGGACGCGGAGCTTTTCGTCTGGCGCCGCTTGCGCGGAGCCGATTCTTCGGTGTTTCCTGAAATATCCGGGGCCATGGGGGGAGGGCTCCTTACCAGTCTCTGTATCCGTAGATGATCTCCAGCCTAACTACTCCACGTTGAGCTTCACGTCGTAATATTCGTTCGGCGGTTCTCCTGTCGCACGGGCTGCCCCTGGAGGCGCTGCTTTGCCTCCAAGACGGCCCGCCAATCTTCACCTTCGCCACGCAGCTGCTGTGTGAGGGCTCTGGCCTCCTCGTCGCGTAGCCTCTTTCGCAACCATTGAATCGTATCATCCAAAATACGCGTTGCCGTGTCAGCATCGAGTTCGGCACTGTTCGCTGCGAGCTCTCTCAGGAGCCTTTGCGAGTCGTCTCCGAGCTGCTCGCAGATGGCATCTACATCCACCCTCTCGCCCAGCGGCGCCGACACGAGCGCCCGAACGATCTCCGCTGCAGGGCCCGCCGGAAGCAGGGTCAGGAGTTCGTCGGTCGATACGCGCTCGACGAGCGCCGGATATTCGATCAGGCTGCGCACGAG